>PUNW01000015.1 GCA_003552665.1 Spirochaetaceae bacterium
CGCGCCGCCGGCCCTCCGGTCCCCCCGCCTCCACCGCTCCCGGGGGAGCAACCGCTGCGTGACCTCGCGCGCCTGCTGCCGCGCTACAACCCGGTGAACCACAGCTCGGTCATGATGCGCCGCTCGCTCCTCGAGGCGCTGGGCGGTTACGATACCGCGCGGCGGCGGCAGCTCGACTACGACCTCTGGATCCGCGCCGCCGCCGCCGGGGCGGTGCAGCGGTTTATCGACCTGCCCTATACCGGCAAGCGCATCCACAGCGGGCAGAGCTTCGAGGCGCGCGATCACCTGCGGTACGTGCTCTCGTCGCTGCAGCTGCAGCTCGGAGCAATCCGCGTGCTCCACGCGGGCGACAACCCCTCGGCCGCCGCGCGGCGCGCGCGCCTGTATCTGCTCGCGTTTGTGCGGGTTGGCTATCGGCTGCTCCCGCTCAACCTGCGTCGCCGGCTCGCGGCAGCCAAGGAGCAGACGCTCCGCCGTTAACTCACGCGTAAACACGCGACACAAGCGAGCGAGCAAGCAAGCAATTCGAGCTTGGAAACGCGCGGAGAAATGCATTATACTTAAGGGTTAACGACCATACGTTGAGCGACAGCTTCGCGGGCGGCCGGCGGCCGCCATCGGGCGAAGCGCTCTGTGCGATTATTCATGCTCAAAGAACGCAGCCAAAGCTTACTGCTGACATTCATAACAACCGATTTTCTCGTCTCGCTTGCGAGCTACGCGCTTGCGATGTTCGTTCGCTTCGTCATCCAGGAACCGGACCTCGAGGCGTTCCGCGACATAGACTTCGAAAGCTATGTCTTCCTTGGCCTGATGATGGCCGCAATTCAGGTCGTGGTGTTTTTCGCCATCGGCCTGTACGATCAGCGGCGTGGAGTCACCACCTCGGAGGAGATGACGACGATTGTGGCCGGGGTTGCGATCACGATTCTGAGTTCGCTCTCGGTCCTGTTCTTTCTGCAGGTCGATCAGATCTCGCGCCTCACGATCGCGTATTTCGCCGTGCTCAACGTTATCGATATCGCGCTCTGGCATGCGGCGAGCCGGCGGATCCTCCAGAAGCTGCGCGAGCGCGGCTACAACGTGCGCCACGTGCTGATTGTCGGGACCGGCGAGGCCGCTCGGCGTCTTACCGGGCTCATCAAGAACCGCCCGATTCACGGCTACCGGATCATCGGGTATGTGTCCTCAGAGAAGGACGAAGGCCATACCGGCAACAGTTTTCCAGTCGTCGGCGAGCTCGACGAGCTCGAGCAGCTCCTGCGCCGCTACCGCCCCGATGTGGTGGTCTACGCGCTCCCCGATCAGGGCGGCGACCGCCTGCGGCGGGTGCTCGGGCTTACCGATCAGGCGGGCGTGGCGCTTAAGATTGTGCCGGGCTTCAGCGAGATCATCACCTCCCGCGGGCGGGTGGAGTCGATGGACGGCATCCCGATCCTCTCAATCCGCGATATCCCCACCCGCGAGGGCTTCAACCGCGTGCTCAAGCGCGCTTTCGATATCGCGTTTTCGGGGACGTTCCTGCTGCTGTTTTCAGCGTTCTTCGCCCTGATTGCGCTGCTCGTCAAGCTCACCTCGCGCGGGCCGGTCTTCATTCGCCAGGAGCGCGTAGGCCTCGACAACCGCCCGTTTCACATGCTGAAGTTCCGTTCGATGTACGTGCAGGACCCCACCGCCGAGGTCAAAGCCTGGACCACCAAGGACGATCCGCGGGTGACCCCGCTCGGCCGCTGGCTGCGCAAGCTCTCGCTCGACGAAACGCCGCAGTTCATCAACGTGCTCCTCGGCAAAATGTCGGTCGTAGGCCCGCGGCCCGAGCGCCCCTACTTCGTCGAGCAGTTCCGCGACCAGTACAAGCACTACATGCGCCGCCACGCGGTCAAAGCCGGCATCACCGGCTGGGCCCAGATCAACGGCCTGCGCGGTGACACCTCAATCCAGGAACGCATTGAGGCCGACATCTACTACATCGAGAACTGGAGCTTCTGGCTCGACATCAAAATCATTCTCCTCACGCCCTTCCGAGGCATGGTGAATGAGAACGCCTACTGAGTCGGCCGAACCAGCCGAGCCGCCCGCACCACCCGACCGCGACAGCCTCCCCAACCGCATCGCCTTCGTGATCACCCGCGGCGACACCCCCGGCGGCGCCCAAACCCACGTTCGCGACCTCGCCGAACGCCTCGTCGCAGACGGGGCGACGGTGCGCGTGTTTACCGGCTCCACCGGCATCTTCACCGACGAGCTTGAAGCCCGCAACATCGGCTTCGAGATCGTCCCCCACCTGCGCCGCGAAATGGCGCCGGCGGCCGACCTGCGCGCAGTGCGTCGGCTCGCCGCGCGGCTGCGCCGCTTCCGCCCTGACCTTGTCTCTACCCACACCGCCAAGGCGGGCCTGGTCGGCCGCCTCGCCGCCCGTCTCAGCGGCGCGCCCGCGGTGTTCACCGCCCACGGGTGGCAGTTTGCGCCCGGCATCCCGGCGCTGCAGCGCGCGCCGGTGTACGCCATGGAGCTCGTGCTCTCGCGCCTCAGCGCGGCTGTCATCACCGTCAGCCGCTTCGACCAGCGCCTCGCGCGCCGCAGCGCCGCGGTGCCCTCGCGCCGCCTGCACCTTGTGCGCAACGGCCTCCCGGACAGCCCCACCGCAACCACCCGTGCAGGCGGCGCGGACCCGGTGTGCTTCACGATGGTGGCCCGTTTCCAGGAGCAGAAGGACCACGCAACGCTGATTCGCGCCGCGCACGCGCTTCGAACCTATTCGCAGCCACCCACGAAGGATGCCCGCACCGGCGCGTCGGGCCCCGGCCGAGCGGCCCCCCGGTGGTCGGACGCCCTGGGGTCGGGCGACCCGGGGTGGCGGCTGCGCTTTGTAGGCGACGGCCCGCTGCTCGGTGCCTGCCGGGCGCTCGCCGAAGAGCTCGGTATCGACGATCAGGTGCAGTTTCTCGGCGAGCGCGGCAACGTTGCCGAGATCCTCGCCGCAAGCGACGTGTACGTCCTCGCCTCGCACTGGGAGGGCCTGCCGCGAAGCATCATCGAGGCGATGCGTGCCGGCCTGCCGGTGGTAGCCACCGACGTCGGCGGTGTGCGCGAGCTCGTTGAGCACGGCGTAAACGGCTACCTCGTGCCCCCGCGCGAGCCGGGCCGCTTCGCAACCCGCCTTCTCGAGCTCATTAACAACCCCGACCAGCGCGCCCGGCTTGGCCAAGCCGGGCGCGCCCGCTACGAACGCGAGCTCACCTTCGACGCGATGTACGCTCGCACCCGCCGCGTCTACGCGTCCGCCGTCCGCTCCCAGTCCGGCGGGAAAAAGCGATACTCCAACCCGTAATCGAGGAAATCGTCCTTCTCCGGGATCCAGCTACGGTCCCGCCGGCGGTGACGCCTCGTTTCCCGCGCCCACTCCTTCATCCGGTGCCAGCGCGGGCGCTGTTTTCGCTGTTTGCAGCGCCGCGTATGCATCCCCTTCAGGTCCCGGTGATACCACAGCCGCTGCGTGAACCATGCCGGCAGATCATACGCGCCCACAGCCGGATCATCGCTCATCAGCTCCCACGACCACTGTTTCTTGCCCGACGAACGCCCCCAGTTTCCGCCTATCGTGTTCGCGAGCGGCCGGCCTATCAGGAGCCGTGCCTCACCCCCGATGATGAACTCCTCGCTCGAGAGCTTCTCCAGCGCAAACTCCGGTACCTGCGGCACCGACGCCGGCGCAGGCTCGAGGCGCTCGGACGTTTGCCCTTGCAGCGTCGTCATCAGTTCATAGCGCGGATCGAACTCAGGGGCCTCACGCTCGGCCACCGCCTGCTCGGCACTCGGCGGCGGGGTCAGCCAGCGCGCCGCAAACAGCCGCTCCCGCCGCGCAAGCATCCGCCAGCGTCCCACGATCTCAGCCAGTCGCGGGGATCGATAGCGCACCGCCATGTGGCGCATCATCTCCAGGTCCACGCCGTTCAGCCGATGAAACCCGCGTTCGAGGATGCGGCGCGCGCCCCAATCCCGCGGGGTGACGTAGAAGTAGTCGAGCAACGCCTTCTCCGGCGTGGCCACCCATACCCAGTCCCGACCCACCCTGGTCTTCTCCGCCCCAAACATCAGCTGCGGCTTGAGCTTGTAGTACCGAAAGCTCCCGAACTCGTTCTCGTAGTCATAGGTGCGCCCCACCGGCGCGGCACAGGTGTAGGTGTCAAGCGGCTCACCGCGCCAATGTCCCTCGTCGACGTCCCCATGCTCCGAGATAATGCCGTGAAACTCAAGCGCCCACAGCGCCGTCAGGTACGACGGCTGCACAATCAGATTAGCGACCACCGGCCCACGCAGGGGCAGCACACGATCGCGCGACCCGAACGTGTATAGTCCCTTCCGCAGCCGCGACAGGCGCCCCGCATCACACCAACGCGAAAGCTGCACCCGCAGACTTGCCGGCTTCATCCCCGTAGTCGTCCGAATGTCCTCGTATTCGAACACCACCTGCCGCCGATATATCGACTTAAACGCCTCAAAATCCATCCGCACCTCCCACTATCCACTCTCTACTATCCCTACAACCGCCCCATAGGCCCCACCGCTTCGCTTAACCCCGGATTTCCACCGCCCTGCGCCGGGCTGCCCGCGCGCCCGCGAAAATGGTGCGGGGACCGGGGGCTACCACCCTGCCCATCCCACCTGCACCGATCTCACCTGCACCGATCCGAGCGGAAAACACACGCCCCGTTTCCGTCGGAATTTTGCGTCGTAGTTAACACCCTCGAGACTACCCTTTGTTAACATCATCCGGCCTTCGGCTCCCGCCCCTTTGGCCCTACCCCGGCGGCCCCCCGGCTGTAGTGTTAACAACGCTGCACTGACCCCCTGTTAACTTTCACGCAAAATTCCGACAGTAACCGGCGAAAAATCTCCCCGCTGCCTTCTCGCTGCCTTCTCGCAGGCCCGTGCTCGCCCATGCTCGCGTGAGCCCGCCGGAGCTTGAACCACCGGCAGCACAGCGCCACCTGCTTGGCGGCAGGGCGGCCTGCTGCCCGCCCGGGCAGGCGCGCGGGTTGAGTCGGGGAGGGGTTTCATGCATTATTCGTTGGTATGGCGAAGAATATTGCGGTGATTGGGACGGGCTACGTCGGCCTGGTTTCGTCGGTGGGGCTTTCGGATTTCGGCAACTACGTGACCGGGGTGGATGTAAACCCTGAGGTTGTTGAGAAGCTCAATCACGGCGTGCCCACGATCTATGAGTTGGGGCTCGAGGATTATCTCAAGCGCAACCTGGAGTCCGGGCGCCTGACGTTCACCACCGATATCGACACGGCGATACAGAAGGCCGAGATCGTGTTTCTCGCCGTGGGCACGCCGCAGTCGGAAAGCGGCGAAGCGGATCTTTCACAGGTTGAGCAGGTCGTCGGCTCGATCGCGCGCAACCTCAACGGGTTCAAGGTGGTGGTATGCAAGTCCACCGTACCGGTGGGCACGAACCGCTGGGTGAAGCGACGCCTCGAGGAGCTGAGCGGGAAGTCCGCCAGCGAGCCTGAGCCGGCTTTTGCGGTGGTGTCGAACCCTGAGTTCCTGCGCGAAGGCAAAGCGGTGCAGGACTTCTTCCACCCGGACCGTCTGGTCCTCGGCTACGAGGTGCCCAAGGCGCGTGAGTATATGGAGGACGTCTACCGGGCGCTCAACCTCATTCACGTGCCGATGGTGTGGTGTGGGCTCGAGACCGCCGAGCTGATCAAGTACGCCTCCAACGCGTTTCTCGCTACCAAGATCACCTTCATCAACCAGATGGCGGTGCTCGCCGAGGCCGCCGGAGCCGATATTCACGTGATTGCGCGCAGCATGGGGATGGACGGGCGTATCAGCCCCAAGTTCCTGCACCCGGGCCCGGGTTACGGCGGCAGCTGCTTCCCCAAGGACACCCATGCGTTGGTATCCACCGGGGAGAGCTACGGCGTGGAGATGAGCCTGGTGCGCGAGGTCATCGCGGCAAACGAGCAGATGAAGGCTCACGTGGTGGAACGGCTGCTCAAAA
>PUNW01000315.1 GCA_003552665.1 Spirochaetaceae bacterium
GCTCGCGAGCGGTACCCTTGCCCTTCTCATGCTGCTTCGCTATCTTCTCTTCCCCGCCGCCGGACTGCACCTGCCGACGTAACCGCTCCAGCTGTTCAAGGTATGACTCCGGCATCCTGCTGCCTCCTTCTCGTTCCTCACTCATCATCTGCAGCGTTCGCACAATCAACGGCGTTCACATAGCTCAAGCAGTACCCCGCCGGTGCTCTTGGGATGCACGAACGCGATTCGGGCGTTCCCGGCACCCACGCGGGGTTCCTCGTCGATCAATCGTATACCCGCCGCCCGAGCCTGCTCAAGCGCCGCCGGGAGGTCATCTACACGAACTGCCATGTGGTGTATACCGGCACCCCGTTTCGCAATAAACTGCGCGATCGGGCTATCCTCGGCGGTAGGCTCCAGCAGCTCAATTTTGCTTTCACCGACCGTGAAGAACGCCACCTTTACTTTCTGATCCGGCACTTCTTCCACCCCGTCGGGCTCAATGCCCAATACGTCGCGGTAAAACGCACTCGAGGTTTCCAGACTCTCTACCGCTATACCTATGTGATCCAGGCGATCAACGTTCACAAACCTACCCTCCTGCTTTCGGAATCCAGGAACGGCGTAAGCAGCCTACGGGCCGCGCTAAACGGGTCAGTCTCCTTGCGCAGCAGTTGTTCCACCATCTGCTCCCAGTGGCCTTCTCGTTGCCAGTACTCGAAGAAGCGCGTCCGCCAGTAGTCCTCGACCACGGCCTGCAACTCAGCCTCATAGCGATCACGACGACGCTGTTCAAGCTCGCCGGAGCGCGTCAGGTGTTCCCAGTGGTGGCGGATGGCAGCCATGAGCATATCGACGCCCTCGCCGGTGGTGGCGACGGTCCTCTCTATTGGAGGTTGCCAGGCTGAACCTTTCTCCGGGTCCAGATCGAGCATCGTTTGCAGCTCCATCATCAGACGACGAGCGTCGGGCCGATCGGCCTTGTTTATCACGAACACATCAGCGACCTCGAGAATACCGGCCTTTATGCTCTGGATGTCATCCCCCATCCCCGGCACCAGTCCAACGACCACGGTATCGGCGGTCTGCACGATATCGAGCTCCGATTGCCCGACGCCGACCGTCTCAACGAGGATCACATCCTTGCCGCCGGCATCGAGGACGCGGATCGCGTTGTGCGTGGCGCGAGCCAACCCGCCCAGGCGCCCCCGTGCTCCCATGCTGCGAATGAACACTCCGGGATCGGTCGCCAGTTCCTGCATGCGAACCCGGTCTCCGAGCAGCGCCCCGCCTGAGAACGGGCTGTTCGGGTCCACCGCGATGATTCCGACGCGCGCGCCGTCCTTCCGCCACCGTTTTGCTAGGGCGTCGGTCAGTGTGCTCTTCCCAACCCCGGGCGATCCGGTGATGCCCACGATATGGGCATTTCCGGTATGCGGATGCAGCGCCCGGAGATCCTCCACCGCCGACTCCGGGTGATTCTCAATCAACGTGATCAGTTTTGCGGTGGCTCTGACATTTCCGCGTCGAACCCCCTCTGCCAGTGACACGCTGCTTCCTCCAATTCCGCTGCCTGACAGGGGCTCGCCGCCCGCTCACAGGTGCACAGCCCTCTTACAGGTTCACGCTTCGCTTCACGAACTCGACCACTTCCTGTGTCGAGGCTCCCGGGGTGAAAACCTCCGCTACCCCGTGTTCCTTCAGTACAGAAATATCTTCCGACGGGATAGTCCCGCCGCCCAGCACCAGAATATCGCCGGCCCCGTGTTCCCTCAACAACTGCACTACGCGCGGGAACAGTTCCAGATGCGCGCCGGAGAGACAGCTCAGGCCGACCACGTGCACATCCTCCTGCGTCGCGGTTGCCGCGATCTGCTCCGGGGTCTGGCGCAGACCTGTATATATCACTTCCATGCCGGCATCCCGCAGTGCCCTCGCCAAGACCTTTGCCCCGCGGTCGTGCCCGTCGAGACCGGGCTTGGCTATCAGCACCCGAATCGGTTGTTCGGCCATTATCACTACCTCCTCATACGAGCACGATCATACGATCAGGACGCACGGAGAAGCCCGCGCGCGGCGGATCAGAACACCACTGACGCCTGATGCACCCCGAACTCGCCGCGCAGCACATCACAGATTTCTCCCAGCGTGGCATAGGCGTCGACCGCTTCCAGCAATCGGGGAACCAGATTCTCCCGCCCGGCCGCAGCTCTGCGCACCCCCTCGAGCGTCTCGGTTACGCGCGCGTTATCTCGCCGCGCCCGCAGCTGCACCAGCTTTTCGCGTTCCTGCCGCTCTACCACCGGGTCCACCCGGAGCAGGTTGGTGGGGGGCTCCTCGGCGATTCTGTACTTGTTGAGCCCGACCACCACGCGTTCGCCGCTCTCTACGTCCTTCTGGTGCGTGTAGGCGCTCTCCTGTATCTCTCGTTGGATATATCCCTGCTCTATCGCTCGCGCGGCGCCACCAAGCTCGTCGATCTTCTCGATGTACGCATTCACGCGGTCCTCGATCTCCCGGGTGAGAGCCTCCACATAGTACGAGCCGGCCAGCGGATCCACGGTATTCACGACACCGCTTTCGTGGGCGATAACCTGCTGCGTCCTGAGCGCCAGCCGCACCGAGTCCTCGGTCGGAAGCGCCAGCGCTTCCTCGCGGGAGTTGGTATGCAGCGACTGCGTGCCGCCCAGAACGGCGGCGAGCGCCTGCAGCGTTACCCGTACCACATTGTTGTCAGGCTGCTGCGCCGTCAGCGCGCTCCCGGCAGTCTGCGTGTGAAAGCGCAGCATCTGTGACCGGGCCTTCTTGGCCCCGAACCGCTCCTTCATGATCCGCGCCCATAGCTTTCTTGCCGCCCGGAACTTGCTTACCTCTTCCAGCACGTCGTTGTGAGCATCGAAGAAGAACGAAAGCCGCGGAGCGAAGGTATCGACATCCAGCCCCGCGTCGAGGGCGGCCTGCACATAGGCGATGGCGTTGGCGAGTGTGAACGCCACCTCCTGCACGGCATTGCAGCCCGCCTCGCGCATATGATAGCCGCTGATCGAGATGCTGTTCCAGTTCGGCAGTTGCTCGGCACAGAACGCGAAGGTGTCACTGACCAATCGCATGCTCGGCCGTGGTGGGAAGATATAGGTGCCGCGCGCTACGTACTCCTTGAGAATATCGTTCTGGATTGTACCGCGCAGCCTGTCGAGTGCAACGCCCTGCTTGCGGGCGAGCGCGGCATACATCGCCAGCAGAATCGCAGCGGGTGCGTTTATCGTCATCGAGGTGCTGACCTGGTCGAGCGGAATGCCGTCGAACAGCAGCTCCATATCGGCCAGCGAATCGATCGCAACCCCCACCTTTCCTACTTCGCCCTGCGACAGCGAGTGATCCGAGTCATAGCCGATCTGCGTCGGCAGGTCAAAGGCTACGCTCAGGCCGGTCTGTCCCTGCTCGAGGAGGTATTTGTAGCGCCGGTTGGATTCCTCAGCGTTCCCGAAACCGGCGTACTGCCGCATCGTCCAGAGACGCCCACGGTACATCGTAGGCTGGATTCCGCGCGTGAACGGGTACTCCCCGGGAAGACCAAGGTCGCGCTGATAATCAGCCTCGGCAACCTCGAGCGGCGTATAAAGCCGCTCCACCGGCAGTTCGGAAGTGGTGCGAAACTCCTCGGAGCGCTCCCCGAACTGTTCCAACGTCTTTGCTACCGGACCTCGCTCCCATTCGTCTTTCTGTTGCTCCAGATTACGCAGAGCATCGCGATCGAACATACGCCGAGCCCCCTCTTGCCGGTCAAGCCATGCTCCCCTGCCGGTCGCCCGGAGACTCGCGTCTCTTCAAGAGACTCATCTCTCGTCAGGAGACTCAGGCCACAGTACGCGGTAGGCTAGACCGATGCGGTTTGCATCAACTGTACAGCAACTCTCTCCGCAACGCAACGAAAAAAGGCCGCTCGGTCAGGGGCGTTGGGGCGACCGGTCACGTTACCGCAGTAAACGCGCCGCTTGCTCCGAAGAGCTCGGCTGCGTGTAGCCCGCGCAGGGATTCTGCCGCGCGGCGTAAGCGTCGGCGTTCGCGCCGGCGTTCGATTTCACAACCGATTTCGACATCCCGGATATGGTTTTACTTGACAGATCGGGCGCCTGGCTACAATATCACTGTACATACAAAGAGCCTATGCGGCGTGTGTACGGACCCGCCGACCCCGCGTGTTGAGGAGGTGAATGCCGAAGGAAAGTATCCTGCACGGTATGACTTGCTCCGGGGCAGGTGAAGGTGCCTCGGGTTCAAATGGCGAATAAGGAGGAATGCGAAATGAGGTTAACGCGGATCAGCAAGGTTTTGGTTCTGATGCTGGCGGCAGTATTCTTGGTGGTGGCGGCTTTTTCGGTTTCGGCCGGCGGTGCTGCAGAAGAGGAGCGCATCGTGTTGGCCACCGGCGGAACCGGAGGAGTGTATTACCCCCTCGGCGGCGCAATGGCCAGTCTCTGGAGCAATGAGATCGATGGCGTCAGAGCCAGCTCGGAGTCAACAGGCGCTTCGGTCGAAAACGTGAACCTGGTGAACTACCTCGAGTCTCAACTCGGGCTCGTTCAGAACGATATCGCCTATTATGCCTTCAATGCGGTGGAGATGTTCAGCGATGACGAGCCGATGGAAAGTATGCGCGGCGTCTTCACGATGTACCCCGAAACCATCCAGATCATCGCACGTGGCGGTGCCGGGGTGGAGAGCGTCGAAGATATCGCCGGCAAGCGCGTCGCGGTCGGCGCTCCGGGCAGCGGCACGGAGGTGAACGCACGGCAGATTCTCGAGGCGCACGGAATCACGTATGCCGATATCCGCGAGGATTTCCTGTCGTTCGCCGAGGCTGCGGATGCGCTTCGAGACGGCCATGTTGACGTAGCCTTCGTGACTGCCGGTCTCCCCACCGCAAGCGTCATCGACCTTGCCACCACCACGAACGTGGATATCGTCAGCATTGACTCGGCGATGGTGGACTCGATCATCGAGCAATGGCCGTACTACGCCGAGGTTACGATTCCGGGAGGCACCTACGGCGGGCAGGACTCGGATGTGAGCGCAGTTGCGGTGATGGCGATGATGATCGTCCATGAGACGCTCGATGAGGATCTGGTGTATAACATCACGCGGGTGACGCTCGAGAACGCCGATGTGCTCGGCGATACCCACGATCGAGGCCGCGAGGTCACCGCGGAGTCGGCCCTCGACGGTATGTCGATCGAGCTTCACCCCGGGGCACGACGATACTTCGAAGAAATCGGGCTTCTGAACTAGTAACGCGTTCGGTTCGTCAGTTGAGACGAACCGGTTAGAGCCTACAATTCATCCGGGCCGGGCGGCGGTGATGCCGTCCGGTCTGCGTACCTGAATTCGGCGATGGCGGGACCGGCGAAGCAGGGGCCCGGCTCGCCGGGAGTGCCAATACAATGCCCAAACGCACAATTACCGACCTCCGCATCAACACGCTCTGGTGCAAACGCTGCGGAATCTGTATCCATTACTGCCCCCGTGAGGTCTTCGTCGCCGGCGAGGATAACCTGCCCAAGGTAGGGGCTCTCGATCGA
This sequence comes from Spirochaetaceae bacterium, assembly GCA_003552665.1. Taxonomy (GTDB): domain Bacteria; phylum Spirochaetota; class Spirochaetia; order DSM-27196; family SLAA01; genus B1Sed10-166. Next base: position 5,562 of record PUNW01000315.1, read on the forward strand.
TGTACCGGCTGCCGTCTGTGTGAATACTGGTGTCCGGACCTGGCCATCGAGGTCTTGATCGATGACGAATAAGACGAATAACAACACCGTGTTCGTGCAGGGCAACGAGGTCTGCGCAGAGGCGGCGCTGTATGCCGGGGTCGGGTTTTACGCTGGATATCCGATTACCCCATCGTCCGAGATCATGGAGCACATGGCCCGGCGCATGCCTGCCACAGGGGGCAAGTTCCTGCAGATGGAGGACGAGATAGCTTCGCTCGCCGCGATTATCGGGGCGTCGCTGACCGGACACAAAGTCATGACCGCCACCAGCGGTCCCGGTTTCTCACTGATGCAGGAAACCCTGGGGTTTGCAATGATGGCCGAGATACCGTGCGTGATCGTCAATGTTCAGCGCGGCGGGCCCTCTACCGGCCTCCCGACGCAGGCTGCCCAATCGGATGTCTACC
>PUNW01000031.1 GCA_003552665.1 Spirochaetaceae bacterium
CGTCAAGAGCTCGAATGCAGGGCACCTGTTGTGGGCGGGAATCGTGCCGGATTCTCACGCCGTCCGCGTCAGGGATGCGCTATTCGATCCGGAGCTATGGACCGGGTGGGGTTTTCGTACGCTTGGCGAGCGCGAGCACCGCTACAACCCACTGAGCTATCACAACGGGTCGGTTTGGCCCCACGATACCGCGATCGCTGCTGCCGGGCTGGCGCGCTACGGATTTCGACCTGAAGCGCGCACCGTACGAAAGGCGATCTTTGACCTCGCGATCTCCCAGCCTGATCTGCGGCTGCCGGAACTGGTCGGCGGGTTCAATCGTGACGCGGGCCCTCCGGTAGCGTACCCGGTCGCCTGCAAACCGCAGGCCTGGGATGCCGCAGCGCTGGTGTATCTGCTTCAGGCGTGATTCGGTCTTGACCCCTGGGATGAGATCGCTCACTCGGTGCGCACATGCACGCCCGACTCGTCGACGGCGTAGAGCTTGCCGCGGGTCTTGTCGTTATAGGGCTCGTTTGTTTCGAGATACACCGGCCGATCCCAGAGATAATGAATCAGCTCCAGGGTTTTGCGCGCGTATTCGTCCTGCAACGGGAGCCCCTCGTAGGCGTGCTCGAGATACAGTTGAAGGCTGTTGCGGTAGTTGCCGTCGGTTACCAGAATGCGAGGCACTCCGGAGTTCATCAGGCTCTGTACCAGGATACGCTTCACCTTCTGCCATTCGGTCTCCGCTACCACCACCTCGTAGTAGGAGGGATGCTCGCGTTCGAGATACAGATAGAGATCGAGATTCTCGACGACTTCGCGACTGAGAAACTCGTCGACGAAAAACCAATCCATGTGGGTCCGGCGAACCTCAAACAGCTTCTCCCGCCCTTTGCCGAGACCGGTGTCCCATTGATCGCGCGTGTACGCATCGGTTAACTCCTCAAACTCCGGTCCAAACCGCCCCTTGTTCCAGCGGTCCTCCAGATCCTTTAGGATGGCATAGCCGAACAGATAAGGGTTGAGGTTACGCGGGTGGTGGGCCTTTACCCGCGCGTTGTACAGGTTGTAGTAACCGTGCTCCTCGGCGGTTAGGAACCTCTTCTGAAAGAGGCGCTGCATGATCTGTTCGTGCCAGTATGTCGCCCAACCTTCGTTCATGATTTTTGTCTGGCGATACGGGAGGAAGTACTGTGCCTGTGACTTGATCACCGACAGCAGGTCCTTCTCCCATTCCTCCAGGGGGCGTGGAGAGTGGTTTATGATGTACCCGAGCAGATCCGGAGTGGGCTCCGGCGGCGTTCGCTTCTGCAACGCCCGCTTCTGATTGCGGGTGGGCTTAGGCCGATCCGGGATGAGGTCATCATACGGGCCGCTCGGCGCTAGCTCGCGGCTCCACCCGTAGAGCCGCTGCCGGACTTCGTCTTCAGATTGCCGATGAATGTGCTCGGTCGGGTCAATATTCCATTGGATTGCCATGCCGGCATCGATAACCCGCTCGACTGCATCGATGCCGTAGTGCTCCTCATAGCCTCGAAACCGTTCCGCGGCGGTGGCGGCAGTCGTGATCATGTCTCGCCGGCTGTTCTGAAAGTGTCGATTGTTTTTCATGAAGTCGTTGTGCGCGTACACGTGGGCCATTACGAGCACCTGAATCGGGAACGGGTTCGTGTCCATGAGATAAGCACGACACGGATCGGAGTTGAAAACCACCTCGTACGGAACGGCGTAACCGTGTTCATGCTTTGTGCGCTCTATCTCATAATCACGGCCGAAACTCCAGTGCGAGAAGTTCACCGGCAGACGATACGCCATGATTTCAAGCATCTTCTGTGCCGGAACAACGTCGAACTCCTGCGGCATGAACTCCAAGCCGAGATCGGTTGCGATCTCGCGGATCAACTGATCGGCGTCATTGAGTCGTTTAAGATCGGTTCGTTGCATTGTCTGTCTCCAACTCTCCGGGGCGTCAAACGCGATCGGGCTTCAGAAAGGTCCGCAGCGCGGGGTAGAGGTCATCACGGGTGCGCAGAATCACGCCCAGAACGGGCGTCTGATTCACCGTTCCTTCGTAGTGCAGAAACCCGTCGTTCTGATAGGTCTGCAGTCTCAGACCCTGCTCAAGCGCCTTCATCAACACACTTGCCGAGTACTCGGTCTGAATCTCACCGTACCCCAGGGCCGCCGGATCTTTCGCCAGCAGGGTTTTGGCCGCTTCCACCGTTCTGTCCGGATCCCAGTCCTCCCCGTCGGAAAAGTGAAACGGATAGACATTCCAACGGCTCGTCGGATACTCGGTATCGATCAGCTCGCACGCCAGCTCGTAGGCAGAGGCACACTTTGTTCCCCCGGATTCGCCTTTATGAAAGAACTCGTACTCGTCAACCAGCTTGGCTTCGGTGGTGTGAGAGATGAAGCGGATATCCACCGTTCGGTAAATGCTTCTCAGAAACGATAGCATCCAGAAGTAGAAGGAACGAGCAAAGTACTTTTTCATGGTGCCCATGCTGCCGGATACGTCCATCATTGCGAGCACAACCGCATTAGACTGATACTCGACGTCTTCGCGGATCGTGCGGTAGCGCAGATCATCACTCTCGAGCAGATACTCCGGCTCATCGGAGGTGTCCGGAAGCGGTTCCTCCGATTGCAGCAACTCGCGTGCTACGCCTGAGTCGCCCTTGGCAGCAACAAGCGCCCGCCGACACTCCTCTTCGGCACGGCCGGTTTGCTCCATGAGCGCGCCAATCAGGACCTCGGTTCGTTTGATCGCCTCCTTGATCGAACGCTTCTTATCGAGGCGGGGCCGAATCCCGCTGCGCTCGATGCTCTCGAAGGTCCACCCTTTGGGAATCACGGTCTCCCGGACCTCCTTGCGGCGCAGATTGGGCAAGCCGAGATCCTCGAGCATCATCTGGATGATCTCTTCGATATCGATCTCGGTCTCGAGGTAGTCAGTGCCCGGCTCGCCGCCCGGCTTACCGCCTTGCCCCTGTCCCTGCTTCGGGCGTCGCCCGATTACTTTTCCGCGCTGGGACTCGCCGCTACCGAACCCGCCGCCTTCGCCTGCGGTCTGCCCATGGATAAAGTGATAACTCTTCACCCCTTTGATCGGGACTTTCACCACCTGGCCTTCTTTGCGCGTGATGATCGCTTCGTCGCCGACAATATCCGGCAGGTTCCGGTGTATTGCTTCCTTGACCTTCCGGCGGTGGCGAGCCGCGTCGGTTTTTCCGCGCGGTGTCGAGCTGTAGTCCGGTTGTACAACCGCCATGGCGAGTTACTCCTCTTTACGCAGCATCTCTCCGACGAAATCCATCAGCGCCTGCGCACAGACCGGGCAATACCCTTTTTCCCTGAGCTTCTGCAGCGCGTCGTTCTTGCGCTCGAGCGTCTCTGGGTCGCGTCGTGATTTATCAACGAGCGTTAACGAAACTACGTTTTTCAGGTCGGCAACCAGCTTCTTTTCGATCGCCTCCTGCAACGGCGCGTAGCTCTTGAAATCGAACTCCTCTTCGCGGTCCATCGCATCGGACTTGAACACGAACAAGCCCTGACGGAACTCGCTCTTGGCACCTTCGGAGATACCGATCGTTTCCTCTATCGAACGCATCAGGCGCTCATCCGGTTCGGTCTCTTCATGCGTGACCGGGTCGACAAGCTTGCGCTTCATGCAGTAGGCCGTGGCGTTGCGCATGTAGTTCTCGAACAGCGCTTGCGCCTGGTCCTCATACGCGTGAAGGAACGCCTTGTTAACTTCCTTGCGGGCGCGGTCACGGAACTCGGACAGCACGCTGCCTTTCTCAGCCATAAGGAGCGACTGGTAACGTGCCCGCTCCTCATCCGAGAATCCGATATGATGCTCGAACTGGTGGTTCAGCGCTCGAATTACGTCTACCGGATTAACACAGCCCTCGCCGGCTTCGGCCGACCCGAGCGCGATATTGAGTGCGTTCATCACGAAGCGCGGGCTAATACCGGTCATGCCTTCACCTTTCTCCTTGCCTTCGAGCCACAATTTGCGGGGATCAAGCGGATCCTTCTCTTTCTCCATGATGGCCTCGCCGTTGTAGTACTTCGCTTTCTTGAGAATGTCCGGGCAGTTGGGAGTCTCGACGAGCCTCGTCAGCACTCCGAACAAGGCAGCCATTTCCAGCGTCAGCGGCGCGATATGCACTTTCCCTGCGAACTCGCTGCGGTCGATCAACTTCCGGTAAATCGCGCTCTCATCCCGCATCCGCAGGTTGTAGGGAACGTAGATTGGATACATCCGGTCATGCAGCGCTTCGTTTTCGTTGTTTGTCTTGAACTTCTCGAACTCAGTCTCGTTGGTGTGGCTCAGGATCACCGTATCGATGTACATCTGCGGGAAACCCGGCGCCTTGATCAACTGCTCCTGCGCCACGGTGATCAGCACGTAATGGAACTTGATGTCGCACTTTAGGATCTCGATATACTCGATCAAACCGCGGTTCGCGATCTGAAGCTCGCCGTCGAACTTGTAGCCGTAAGGGTGGCCTTCGCCGAAGCGCGTGATCTGGCCGAGATCGACGTGCCCGATCAGCTCTGAGATGTCCTGATTCTTGGGATCCGAGGGTTGGAACGTGCCGATACCGACCCGTCCGCGCTCGGAGAATTGAATCCGCTCAACCGGTGCATCCTCCCATTTGAAGTTTCCGTCATGATCGTAGTAGTGCTCATCGGTGGTCAGACGGTGCTTGCAGACGGGGCAGAGATCACCCTCGATCTTTACTCCCAGCAGTTCCTCGAACTGCGGCCGCTGCGAGCGTGGGATGAGATGTAGCGGCTCCTCATGAACCGGGCAGTCCTTGATGGTGTAAAGCGGTGTTTCGTACTGTTCCAGTCCGCGCCGCAACAACGTCGCGATAGTCGACTTACCGGAGGAGACAGGACCGACGAGGATCAATATGCGCTTGCCGGTTTCCGTCCGATTTGCTCCGGCGCGGAAGAAACGGACTAAATCATGTAGTACTTCCTCAATACCGAATATCTCTTCGGAGAAGAAGTGGTAACGAACCATATCTTCATAGTGCGGAAGCTTCTGATGCTCGGGAACCGGTTCGCTTCCCTTCTGCATGATCATGTCATAGATGCGCGCCGGCGCGGTCTGGGCAATCCTCGGGTTCTCGTGCACGAGAGACATGTAGTCCTTCATCGTGCCTTCCCACCGCGATTCTTCCTCGCCGCGCGACTCCCGAATGAGTGAGTCCAGTGAGTTTGAAAAATCCTTGTGCTCAGAGGCCATATTCCCTCCCGCCAATATGTGTTGCGTATCTGCGACACGGCGTGATTGTGCGACGATTTGATTGAGACGGTACCGGGAAGATGTGGAATCAAATGCTGCTCAAACGCCGGCACCCGGTATTCTGCCGCGTCGGCTGTTTCGGACGACAGCCGCTCTTACGGCTGCGCCCGGTTACGGTTCAAATTTACATACACTGGTATCAGGTTTCCAAGCTTTTTGCCGGAGATTCGTTGTTTTCTGTTGATCATTTGGGAGAGAGCAGGGGCAGCGGTAGGCGTTGGGGATCAGATGTCGTCGAGAACCAGCTTGTAGACCGGGCCGCTTTCGAGCAGCCGGTCGTGCAGCTTGTCATAATCGATTCCCGACGGGACGTACATCATGTAGCGGAATTGGTGCGAGCTCTTATCGTGCGAATACTCGACCGCCTTCGATCTGATTCGGATGCCGTACTCTTCAAGCACACTTTCGAAGTCGCTGCTCCTGACCTCGCCGCCCTGCACGTAGACATGCAGGTTTTTGAGCACGCGCTTGGGTATATAGCGGCGCTCGAAACGGTCGAGCACGCGGAGCGCAAGCAGTATCAACGCAGTCGTCACAACCGCCGGGACGTACATGCCGGCACCCACCGCAAGGCCGACTGCGGCCACCGCCCACACCGACGCGGCGGTGGTCAGTCCGCGCACCGTGGCCCCCAGACGCAGAATTGCTCCGGCACCCAGAAAACCGATCCCGGATA
>PUNW01000060.1 GCA_003552665.1 Spirochaetaceae bacterium
ACGGAGGACCGATGGCTGAAACTGCAGAGAAACTCCAATTGGTTACCTTTCAGCTCGGTGGCGAGCAGTACGGCATCGATATCATGCAGGTGGAAGGAATCGTCCAGGTGGAGGAAGTACGCCCTATCCCGAACGCACCGGACTATGTTGAGGGAATCTTCAACCTGCGCGGTGAGATCATCCCGGTGATAAATCTGCATCGACGGTTCCACCTGAAGCGGGTTGAGCTGACCGAGGAGGACCAGCTGCTCAGCGGGTTTGTGATCATTGCCGTAGACGGCGTGCACCTGGCTATGATCATCGACAAGGTCTCGCGCGTCGTGACGATCAATCGGTCCGAAGTCCAGGCGCCGCCGCAGATGATCTCAGGTATCGGTGCGGAGTATATTCAGGGCGTGGTCAACCGAGAGGAGGGCTACCTCATCATCCTGGATATACAACGTCTCTTCAGTTCCCGCGAGCTGCAGCAGCTCGAAGGCATGCGGCGTTGAGGCTTTGATCTGATGATACCGTTTAGCAAACCCTCGATAAGACGCCCGGAGATGAATGCGGTGCTCAGCTGCATGGTGTCTGACAGCCTCGAGCACGGCAAGGAGGCCCGGGAGCTGGTCTCGCTTGCCTCCGATACCATGGGCCGTTCCGGAGGATGGGCGGTTCGCGAGTATCAGCGTGCCATTGATCTCGCCTTTGCGGCGCTTGATCTGCAACCCGGGACCGTCGTGGGTATGTCTGCGCTCATTCCGCAGGCCTACCGGGAGGTGGCGCTCCGACGCGGCTTGAAGCCGGTGTTGATCGATGTTGACCCCGATACCGCCCTGTTGAGCCCGGAACTGGTGGCCGAGCAGCATGCGGCGACCCCGTTAGCCGCGCTCGCGGTGCGGCATGTGTTTGGTCAGCGTCAGCCGTTGGACGGCTTCGGGGGTCTCGGGATACCGGTTATCGAGGACGCCGGCGAGGCAGTCGGGGCGGAACCGGAGGACGGAGGCCGGGCGGAGTTCACTGTCGTCTCGCTGGAGCCGGACAAGGTGATAACGGCCGGGGGCGGCACCCTGGTGCTTGCCGGGGGGCGTACGCAGTATCGGGCGCTGCGGAAACATGCTGAACAGCTGGCCGACGAGCAGCTGCTCCCGGACATGAACGCTTCCTTGGGCCTCACGCAGCTGCGTAAGCTGGGTGAGCTGCTTGTCCGGAGGCACGAGATCCGCGAGTATTACCTCCGTGCTCTTCACACTCATCGTACGCTGCCGTATCCCGGCCCCGGCCTGGCTGTGGCATATACGCTCCCCGTGGTCCTTGACACCGACATGCGCAGCGTGGTCGAGTACGCGCGCAAGCACGGCGTGTCAACGCGCGCGGCGTTCGCCGACACTGCGGTTGCTCTGGAAGATGGGGAGCAGCCGGCCGCCGAGGGCTCGGTGAAAGCGGCCCGCGGTCTGTTGCTGCGTTGTGTGCTGTTTCCGATCTATCCGACGCTCACCAACGCGCAGATAGAGCAAATCGGCAAGGTGCTTGCCACTGTTCCGTGAAGTTTTCGAGTGCTTAAGCGAAGCGTCGCGCCGGCGCAAGCTGTTTATAGAGTAGGGAGTACAAGGTGATGCCGCTCGAGATCAATCGCGTTCTGCTTGTGGCCAACTACCAGAAGCCGGAAGCTCAGGGCCTCGCGGAAGAGATGCGCGCGTATTTCGAAGCGCAGGGTATTACCGTCGTAGTGTTCGGGTTCTGCGGCAGAGCCGCTGCCCCCGAGGTGGACTCCTTCGATCTGGCGATCTCACTTGGCGGCGACGGGACGGTACTATTTGCCTCGCGATTTCTTTCCTCACGCCGGGTTCCGATCCTGGCGGTCAATCTCGGCGATTTCGGGTTCATCACCGAGGTCACCCGTGACGAGTGGCAGAGCGCATTCGAGAAATACCGTGCCGGGCAGTTAGCCGCCGGAGAACGCTTGATTCTGGCTGTGGAAGTCTATCGCGGCGGCACGCGCATTGCGGAGTTTCTGGGGCTCAACGATGCCGTGGTCGCGGCGCAGGGCATCTCCAAGGTCGTCAAGCTCTCGGTCAGTCTGCTGGAAGACAAGCTCGGGACCTACCGGGCCGATGGTATCATCGTCGCCACCCCCACCGGCTCCACGGCGTACTCGGCTGCCGCCGGGGGACCAATCTTACATCCGGAAATGGAAGCGATGATCATCAACCCGATCTGTCCCTTTACACTGTCGCACCGGCCGATCGTAGTCCATGGGGAGGAACACATAACGATGTCGGTCGAAACCGAACAGCGGACTGGTGTGATTCTCACGATCGACGGTCAGACGGTGTTTACCCTGGAGCCGAGTGACGAGGTGCGTGTCCGGCGTTTTCATGAGAAAGCGCGCATCATTCGTTCCGATAAGCGGACCTTCTACGAGGTTCTGCGCTCCAAGCTCAACTGGTCGGGAGGACCGGATGCTTGAGGAGTTGAGTGTACGCAATTACGCGTTGATCGAGCATGCCCAGCTGCAGTTCGTCAACGGCTTCAATGTGCTCACCGGTGAGACCGGGGCCGGTAAGTCGATTCTCGTAGGAGCGTTGTCGTTGCTCTACGGCGGCAAGGCCGATACCGAGGCGATCAGGACCGGGGCGGAAGAAGCGGTGGTTTCGGGTGTTTTCGTCGTCGAGGCGAACCCCGACGCCGAGGCCTGGCTGCGGGAGCGGGCTATTGAGCCCGAGGACGGCCGCATCCTGGTACGGCGCACGGTCAAACGCGCCGGGCGTGGTCCGATCTATCTTCAGTCTACCCCCACCACTCGCGCCGAGCTTGCCGAGCTCAGCGGCATGCTGCTCGATTTGCACGGTCAGCACGAGTATCAGTCGCTCCTTTCCGAGGATCAACACCGCCGGCTGCTGGATCGCTATGCGGGCATCGAGGATCAGGTGGTTGAGCTGCAACGACGCTTTCAGGATATGACTGCGGCGAAGAGGCGCCATGAAGAGCTGGTTGCCGCGGAGCAGAATCGGGAACGCGAGCGCGAGCTTTTGGAGTTCGCGGTGCAGGAAATAGAAGCGGCGGAGCTCCGGCCGGGAGAAGAGGAAGAGCTCGAACAGGAACGGCGCATCCTCTCCCAACACGAGAAACTCTTCGCCCACCTCGAGCAGACCTACAACCGGTTGGCCGAGGGCGGCGGCGGTGCCCTGTTGGGAGCCCGTGAGGCACGCGCAAGTCTGGCGGCGGCGGCTGAGATCGACAGCTCGCTCGCGGAGGCCTCCCAGCGTCTGGACTCGTTGTTTTATGACCTCGAGGATCTAGCCGGAGAGGTGCGTGGACATCACCAGAAGATAGAGTTCACGCCGGAGCGCCTGGAAGCGTGCGAAGACCGCCTGGCTTTGATTCATCGCCTGGAGAAGAAGTACGGGGCGACGATTGAAGCGGTGCTGCGCTACGCCGATGACGCGCGGGAGAAGCTGGCGTTGCTCGAAAACTTCGATGCCGAGAAGGCCTCGTTGGCCGCGGAGATCGCCGAGCACGAGAAACAGGTGCGCGTACTGGCGCAGGAAGTCTCGGCGCATCGCGGGACGGCCGCCGAGCGACTGTCGGGCGAGATCCTGACAGTTCTGCAGGCGCTCGGGATGAAGAATGCTCAGTTCGAGGTCCAGCTGACCCGCCGTCAGTCGGCGGACGGGAAGCCGGTGTGCGGGCCCACCGGGATCGACAGCGTCGCGTTCATGATAGCGCCGAACACCGGCGAGCCGCTGAAGCCGCTGCGCAACATCGCGAGCGGCGGCGAGATTTCGCGCGTGATGCTCGCGATCAAGACGATACTCGCCGGCAACGACTCGATCAGCTGCCTGGTGTTCGACGAGGTCGACGCGGGTATCGGCGGGGAGGTGGCGGTAGCGGTCGGCGAGCACCTGCAGGCGCTGGCTCAGTTGAAACAAGTGTTGTGTATAACACATCTTGCCACAATAGCCGCTCGTGCCGATAATCATATACGCGTCGTAAAACGTGTTGAAGGAGAACGAACCGTAACGCGAATAGGGGAGATCAGTGGCGAAGAGCGCAAACAGGAGATCGCACGAATGCTGGCCGGAGATCGCGAGGCTGAGGTATCGCTTTCGCATGCCGAGGACCTGTTGCAGCGTTACGGTGAGCGACCCGGCGGATGATGGGGCCGGCAGCGGTATCCGCCGGTTGCGTGGGGCCGTGGCGCACGCGGGAGCGCCGTTTAAGGCAGCATCGTTCGAGGGAGCGCTGTAATGGCGAGAATCAGCCCGGAAGCAAAACAGCGCTATGCTGAGAAAGTAAAAGAGTACAAGAAGACCGCCGAAGCAATCGTCGAACGTGAAAAGAGCATCCTTAAGACTCTCGCCGATGACGATCAACGTGGGAACGTACACAAGTGGATAACGCTCGCCGAAGAGCGGCTGAACCTTGCCTCCTATTACCTGTTGCTCAACCGCGTTTCGCTCGCGTTGCTCAACACCCGCAACGAGGGCTTTCTCAACGACGCGCGCAAGAGCTGCTATCAAGCGATAATATACCTCGAAGATGTCGTCAGCAATTATCTCGATGTACCGTTCTCCGAGTATGAGGATCGGCTCGAGCTAATCGGACAGTATCAGGACGACCGGCGCTGTTATCTTGCCCGCAAACTCGGCTTCACCATACAGCTGGTCCAGGACTCATTCGGCGAGAACTCCAAGTGGAAATGGTCGTTTGTTGAGCTCGAGGGGCGTTATGCTACGGTGGTGAAGAACCTGATCGACCTTCGCCACGTTGTCGAAGGGCTCGATCCGCGTGCGCCCGGCTACGAATCGCGTGTTGCGCTGGTCGCGCTGTGCAAATCGCGGCTCGCCAAAGCCGCCGACCGCTATCGCGAACGCTACGAGCTGTCGACCGGCCGAATCGATGACTTCAAGCATGCGATCGCCTTCCTATCGACCTTGCGACGGATCCACGCTTGGCTGGGTGAGAATGACGATTCCGAGCAGGTCAAGAAGAAGCTCGAGGTCTGGAAGGCGAAGATGAACTCAGACGAACAGCGCGCCGAGGCCGGGGCCAAGGCCGCGGAAGCGAAAGCCCGGCAGCAGGGCAAGGCGCAGCCGGGCCGACGGTAACCATAGCGCCCCTCCCCGCAGCAGTTACGGTCAGTGCTCGTCGTGACCGAGGTCGTGCAGCGAGTCGAACGGCAACAGGTGGCCGATCGTCGTGTCTATGGCCGAAACTCCCGGTCGCCCGGCGTCCTCGCAGTAGACCGGCAGCTCCGCAGGCGCGAATTCGCTCAGGACCTGGCGGCACGCGCCGCACGGGCCGACCGGTCCGGTCGCATCCGGCGTCGAGATCGCGAGGGCTCGAAAGACCGTCTGCCCCGCTGACACCGCGGCTACTACGGCCGACCGTTCGGCACAGATCGTCAAACCGTATGAGCGGTTCTCAACATTGGCTCCGGTCACGACCGTTCCGTCCTCGCACAACAGCGCAGCTCCAACCCGAAAACCGGAATACGGTGCGTAGGCGAATGCAGCTGCGTTGCGCGCCATCCGTAGCAGTGTCTCCTTCGTCATGGACTCTCCTTCCTCGCTGTTTCTGCCTTCGGCTTCGGGGCGCCGACCGTCCCGTGCCGGCCGGCGGGTCGCGTTGACAGCCTATGAGGGCTCCGATAGGATACCGCCGGGTGGTGTGGCGCGGCAAGCGGCAGCCGGGTCGGCTGCGACAGGTGCCTATAATACCGCCCCTCTTTGCCAATTCCGAGCTTCTGCGGTGTCGAGGGAGCGGGAGCCCGGGGCGCGGGCGCTCGAGCCGGCAGGCGCTCAAGGGAGCAGGAGCAGATGCGGTCCGCCATGATTGTTCTCAAACGATTACTGCTGTTCGCCTGTGTGGCGTTGCTCTACCTGTTCCTCGTTCCGAACCGGCTCGGGCTGGAGCCCGTGCGCTCGGTCAGCTTCGTCCGCGCAATTGCGCCTCCTTCCGAACACGTTCTTGTGCTGCCGGCCACCGAT
>PUNW01000135.1 GCA_003552665.1 Spirochaetaceae bacterium
AGCGCAGCGGCCTCGCGCAGCAGCAGGCGATACTGCACGACCACGAAAACGGCGGCAAGAAGCCGCAGCAGGAGGACGGCGAGCCCCGCCGCCGAGATTGGGGAATGCAATACGAATCGCGCTGAGCTCCGCATGGCTTTCCTTAGAGCGTGCTGCGGAGCCTGTTACGGCGCAACGCGTAACAGGCTTCGCGCTACGGTCACGTCACAACCACCTCTCTGAGACGCCACTCATCCCGCCTGTATCTGAGTATATCACTCTCCAACCGTTTCTCGAAATCCGCCGGAGGCAGGGGTGCCGACGGCGCTGCCGACGGCGCTGCCGGCGGTCGCTCCCCGGACGGCATCGGCTCGTACCCGCGGGCAGCGTCATCATCCTCGCCGGGAGGGGTAAACAGGACCTTCGACCAAATTGGGCGCCCGGCGGTGCTGCGGACCGGCCAGTCGCAGATCCGCACGGTCACGTTCCGACAACGGGCACGAACTTGGCGCAGGAGCGACGCCAACGTCGGGGACCCCGCCGGAGCGACCACCACAGCCTCATCCGCACTGAAGCCCGCGAGCGCCTGTCTCAGCCCCCCCGGCGTCTGCCCGCGCAGCTCGCCCGTCGGGGGTTCAGTCGCGCCTGCGCCCGAATAACGGTTGGGGCGATCGTCCCACCAGATCGCTGCGGCGTTCCACAGCAACCACTCGTGTTCGTCCGCCCGGATTGCCTTCGGTTGGTCGAGTGCCGGCCACCATACGCGCGCTGCTCTGCCGCCCTGCATCAGCTCCAGGGCGGCGGCGCAGAACTGCGCCACCACTCGATCGCAATAGGCCCGGCTCCAGGCTCGATGGGAGGCCGCGGAACTCGGGCGACGCGGGCCGCCTCGAAGAAGCCGTCCCCGCCGGGGCGTGAAGCCGAAGCCGGTATCGAGAAACACCGCGACCGAGCCGTGCGGCGGCGGGGTGTGCTCACCGATCCGCACCAGGAGCTCGCCGAGATGGGCGTAGAGCTTCCAGTTCAACCGGCGCGGGTCATCGCCGGCAACATAGGGGCGCGACTCAATCAGATCGTCGCTCGCGCGGCGGCGGTTGTGGCGGCGCATGGACTCGCCGTCGAGCTCGCTCGCCGGAGGCACCCGCTCGCCCCCCGGCACCTCAGGATACACCCGAAGCTCGCGCCGCCCCGCAAGCGAATGCGTGCTGCGAGCGAGTCCGAACAGGTCCTCGAACACCAGGTAGCCTGTCGGGCCGGTGTAGGTGCCGCGCCGGGCGGCCCGGAGCTCCAGCGTGACCCGCTGCTCCCCCGGTTGCAGGGGTACAAGTTCGCCGAGCCGTTCTTCATGCCAGGTCAGGCTCAGCAGGTAATCAAGCCGGACAGCAGGCGGAAGTCGGCGCGGAATCTTCGCACGTAGCTCGCCGTAACGCACGCTGCCCGGACGCAGGCCCGCCTCCGACAGCGAGAGCGCCGCTGGTACCTGCGGGGCACGCACGAACAGGCGCGCGAGTTGGACCCCCAGCCACGCGTATGCTGTCACCAGCAGGAATGCAGCCCCCCACAAAGAGGCGTACAGCTCTCCACGCTCGACGCCGACAGTTATGAGCGCCGCGGCGACAAAAAAAAAGACCAGCCGCGGAAACGCAGTCCGCCGACACTGTGCCGCAGCTCAGCGGTGGATGCTTTCGACCGCTTCATAAGCAAGCTCCCGGATCAGCTCACGGAGGTCCGTGCTGTCGTCTTCCACTACCAGCCGATGCGCCATGACGTCGGCGGCAAGGTCGATCAGATCCTGATCGATCACGTAAGCGCGTCCCGACAACAACGCATACGCCCGCGCTGCCGCAATCAGCATAAGACTCCCGCGCGGCGAAACACCGTAGCTAATCGCCGCGTGCGAGCGCGACGCTTTGCTGATGCGCACAACCGCCCGCAGAAGCGACTCCTCAACATGCACCGCCCGTGCGGTCTGCTGCGCAGCGAGAAGCTCATCCACCGTTGCCATCGGCTCAACCGACGGCAGGCTGGTGTGCTCGGGGTCCTGTCTCAGAATCTCGAGCTCGGCCGCATCATCGGGATACCCTACCTGCAGGCGCATCAGGAAGCGATCGAGCTGCGCCAACGGCAACGGATAGGTTCCGTAAAACTCGACCGGATTCTGCGTTGCGATCACAAAGAACGGTTTGCCGAGCTGATGGGTCCGCCCGCCGATCGTGACCTGGCGCTCCGCCATCACCTCGAGCAACGCCGACTGCACCTTCGGCGTTGCGCGGTTTAGCTCGTCGGCGAGCAACACATTTGCAAACACAGGCCCCGGTCTGAAGACGAACTCGCGATGCTCGGGGTCGAACACATCCACTCCGGATATGTCGTACGGCAAGAGATCGGGGGTGAACTGTATCCGCCGAAACACGACCGGCCGGCCCTCGCTCGACAACAGGCCGGCGATGCCTTTGGCCAGGCTCGTCTTACCGAGCCCGGGCAGATCTTCCACCAGAACGTGGCCGCCGGCGAGCAGGCAGGCAAGGATGCGCAGCAGAAACTGCCGTTTTCCGAACAACACACGTTCAAGGCCGCTCAGCAGGCGGGAGGCGGTATCCTGGGCCGCGGATATCCCCGGCTCGCTCGGATCCCGTTCCGCTTCGCTCGCGTACTCGTCCCCCGCCATCATGGGTTACGGTATCACGGTAGCCTTCAGCACGGCAATCTTCCACTACCCTGTGCGGGAGGCGAGTGCAGATTTAGTCGTCGCCTGCGGGTTGACGCCGCTGCACCGGAGCACTACCTTTGAAACGAGGACAAAGTTCGGAATCGTTCCTATTCGCGTATGACGGCATCACACAAACTTCGAAGCAGTAGACAACGCGACCGCATCCTTGCGCTGTTGCGCTCCACCGACGAGCACCCGACCGCTGCCTGGATCTACGATCAGCTCAAGTCCGAGTTTCCGCGCCTCAGTCTGGGGAACGTCTACCGCAACCTCCACATTCTCGTCGAGCAGGGCCTGATCGAACGCATCCAGGGCGGCAGCACCTTTGACCGCTATGAAGCGGCGGATGAACCGCATTGCCATCTGCTATGCGAGCGGTGTGGGGCAATCGTCGATCTCGAGCTACCGCAGGGAATGATCGAAACGCTCAAACGTCGCCTGAACGAGTCGGGCCCGCACGAAGCCCGGCGCGCGCGAATCGAGTTCTCCGGCTTGTGCGCGAACTGTGCCGAAAACGGCTCGTAGGAATTGACGCTCCGGTGCGTGTGTTGTATCTTATTAATAATCGTTCCGATTTTTAAGAATCGGTAG
This sequence comes from Spirochaetaceae bacterium, assembly GCA_003552665.1. Taxonomy (GTDB): domain Bacteria; phylum Spirochaetota; class Spirochaetia; order DSM-27196; family SLAA01; genus B1Sed10-166. The sequence goes on from PUNW01000135.1 coordinate 3,281, forward strand.
TCATAAGCGAACAACCTAAAGCACAGACAGGAAAGGAGAAGAACCATGGTATCAGACGTTGGACTTGACAAATCGGGAACGGCAAAAACGGCGGAGGCTTTGAATCAGTACTTAGCCGACCTGCACCTGCTGTACGCCAAACTGCACGCGTACCACTGGAATCTGGAAGGCCCCATGTTTTTCCCGCTGCATGAGAAGCTGCAGGAGATCTACGAAGCGGTCGCGGAAAGCATCGACGAAATCGCCGAGCGCATTCTGATGATCGGTCATCGTCCGATCACCAAGCTCGGTGAGTATCAGCAGCGCGCGAAGATCAAGGAGGTCGAGAGCAACAAAGTCGGTGATGAGGAAATGGTTCGCGACCTGTTGAGCGATCACCAGTATCTCGTGAAGAGCCTGCGAAGCATCATTGAAGTTGCCGGCGAAAACAGCGATGAAGGTACGGTCGATCTCGTGACCGACGAGCTCCGCGGGCACGAGAAAACAGTCTGGATGCTGAGCGCGCATCTCGGTTAACTGCCGGGAAGCGGGCCCCGGGGGCGGTTTGGGCATTGATTCCCGCGCCCTCGTAACCGCGATCTCCACGCGTCAAATGGGACCCGCCGCAGCCGCGGCGGGCCTTTTGTTTAGCCACACAGCGACAGCCACACAGCAACCGCCACACCGCAGCTCACACCACCAGTCACACAGCGACTCAGAGCAGCCCCGCCGAGCTGAGACTACTCACCGAAGCGGCGACCGCCGGCAGGCGCTGCGGTTCCAGGGGGCGGCCCGCACGCAGATCAAATAGCATACAGCGCACTGCCGAACCCGTAAGCGACGCAGCCGCGTCACGATAGATCGCCAGCTGCAGCAGATAGTCCTCGGGACTGAGCTCGGCATCGGTCTTGAAATCGATAACCAGGCACGGGTCTTCAGGCGGATGGATCAGTAGATCTATCTGCCCATGCACCCAGGCTGAGACCGGAAGCCCCGGAAGCGGCATCGTGAAGGCCAGCTCGCTCTCGAGCGCGCCCGCGCGCGCTAGCTCCGCGCCGAGCTCCGAGCGCTCAAAGCCTATTGCCAGCTTCAACCCGTCGTCGAGCAGCTGCCGGGCTTCGTCTTCGGCCAGCTCGCCGAGCAGCTCGGGAGGAAGAAGCGCATGATAAGCCGTCGCGTCGGTCGCCCGGCCGCTCTCGGCCCCCGCGGCGTTGGCCCCGGCGTTGTCGGCCCCGGCGTTGTCGGCCCCCGCGCTGCCGGCCGCCTGCGCGCCTGCTCTGCGCTCGATGACGCGATGCTCGATGATACGATGAACCAGCGTCCCGAACCCGGTACGGCGTGCGGAGCTTCCAAGCAACGGATCCGACGCGAGCGCCGTCACCCGCTCTGTCTGCAGAGCCCCCTTGCCGGGACGATCGGCACGCTCGGGACGATCGGCACGCTCGGCATGACCGTCCCGCTCGCCCGCGGCGGGCGCCGACTCAGAGCTCCCGAGCAGCCCGAAGAGGCGATTGAGCTCGGTTGCGGCGTACTCGTAACAGACCGGCTCACGAACGACGCATACATCCTCATCACCGGGAGGAGCCGGCGCCGCCCCACGCCCATCGTCACGACCGCTTTCGCGCAACTCGCGCTCGGCAACCGGCGCGATTACCTCAGCCTGCAGTCGTACCGGCAGATCATGCGGCAACTCCGAAGCATCCGGCGCCTCCGGATCGATCCCCAGCGCGGCCATCACCATCGCGAGGTGACAACTCTCCGGACTGCGATTTCGGCTGTGGAGCACACCGCTCACCAACAGGTGCGCCTCGGCCCGCGTGAGCGCAACGTACAGCAACCGTCGCGCTTCCGCGTCAGCCTGGCGGGCGGCTTCTTCCCGTCCCTCCAGGTAGAAGTAGTTTGCGACCCGATCCTCACCAAAATCCGGTTTGAGATTGAGACAGATCCCGTACTCCGCTGAGCTGTAATACGGCTCGCCCCCCGCGCGCTCGCCTCGTCCCACGTTGCCGGCATCCGCAAGCATGACGACCGGGAACTCCAGCCCCTTGGCAGCGTGGATCGTCATGATGCGCACTCCGGCCTGATCCTCGTACAGGATATCGAGCTCGCTCAGGCGTTTGAACTGACCGAGGTTCTCGCGCAGGCGTGCAAGGTACTGCTCGAGGGTCTGTCCCGCCGGCTGGGCGGCGAGCTCGAACAGATAGCGATAGTACTCGAGATAGCTATGGTAGGCGGGATTGCGCAACAAACTGTAGCGATATCCGTGTTCGATCCAGACGATGCGGACGAGCTCCTCGACCGGCACCCTGTCGGCCAGTGAGCACAGCTCGGAGTAGCGCCGTGCTGCGTCCTCATAGCGAAGCTGATCCTGCTCTGCGGAGAACCGGTACTCGCTGAACGGCGCTGCTTCGCCCAAGAGCACCTCGAGCATTCCGTGATCGGAGAGCCCGACGTAGGGCGAGCGCAGCACGGCGGCATACGCCTCGCGATCCTCGGGGTGAACGCACAGCTGCAGAATGCTATACAGGTCATGAGCCGGTGCGTCGAGAAAAAGACTGCGCATGCCGCCGGCCGCGTATGGCACGTTGAACAGCCGCAGCATCCGTTCGAACTGCATTTGGTTGCCGGTTGAGCGCAGTAAGATCGCAAAGTCCTCATAGCGCGCCGGCCGGA
>PUNW01000379.1 GCA_003552665.1 Spirochaetaceae bacterium
AGGGGCCGATATCGTTCTTCACCTTGACTTTGCACTCCCCGCAGCTGCCGCGCCCGCCGCATGCCGACGGTATGAAGATCTGGTTCTCGGCCAGGGTGACGAGCATGTTGGCGCCGCCGGCGACCTCAAACTCGCGCGAGCCCTGGTTGATATTGATCTGGACGTCGCCGTAGTTGTTGACGATCTTGTCGGTTATCGAAATCAGTACCGCGAGCGCCGCGCTGATCGCCGAAAGCGCCGCGGGTGCTACCAGCACAGTTGCAAACTCCAAGTTACTCCTCCTTGGGGGTCATCATTGAACCGGCAGCATGCCGCCGAAGCCGATGAACGCCATCGCCATGAAGCCGATTGTTATCACGGTGATGCCCGGGCCCTTCAACGCCGCCGGCACCGGTCCTTTCTCGACCTTCTTGCGGATCGCCGCCAGCAGCATGATCGCGAGCCACCATCCCAGCCCGGAACCGAGCCCGTACACCAGCGATTGCAGGAACGTGTATTCGCGAATCTCAAGGAACAGCGAAACACCCAGGATTGCGCAGTTCACGGTGATCAGCGGCAGGAAGATGCCGAGGGTAATGTATAGTTTCGGAGATACGCGGTCGATCACCATTTCGGTGATCTGAACCATTGATGCAATCACGGTGATGAAGATGATGAAGCGCAGGTACTCCAGGCCCAGCGGCACGAGCACCATGTGGTACACGATCCAGTTCAGACCGGAGGTCATGAACAGTACCAGCGTAACCGCCATCCCCAGCCCGTTCGAGGACTGCATATCCTTCGATATCGAGATGAACGAGCACATTCCGAGAAAGTTGGCCAAGAGAATGTTGCTCGTAAAGATCGAGGCGAACAGCAATGGTATCAGATTGATATCAGGTGCGTTCATGCGGGAGCTCCTTCACGTTCCATAATCGCTTTTCCAATCCAGATGACGATGCCCAGCACGAAGAAAGCGCTCGGGGGCATTACCATGATGATCCATGGCTCAAAGATCTCCGGCATCACCTGGTAGCCGAACAGCGTGCCGAACCCCAGCAATTCGCGGATGAGAGCGATCGCGAGCAGAACACCCATGTAGCCGAAGGCCGAGGTGACGCCGTCCCACACCGACAGCAACGGAGGGTTTTGCTGTGCGAAGGCCTCGGCGCGTCCCATGATGATGCAGTTGGTGATGATTAACCCGACGTAGGGCCCGAGAGCGCGGCTGATGTCCGGCAGGTAAGCGCGCAGGATGATGTCGACCACGATGACGTAGGAGGCGATGATCAGGGTCTGCACCATCATCCGTACCTTGCGGGGTATGAACGACTTAATCAGCGATACCGTCAGGTTGGTCATTCCCATGACGCCCACAACCGCGATCGTCATGATCATCGTGTTGGTGAGCAGGTTGGTGACCGCGAGCGCCGAACAGATTCCCAGGATCTGCATGAAGATCGGATTGTTCGTCCAAAGATTGTCGCGCAGCATTGCGCCGGGAGCCGGTGCGGAACTCATGATGCTCCTCCTAACGCACGAGAAATCTCTTCCAGGTGGTTGTTGATGATCCGTTCCATCGCTTCACTGGTGCTCGTCGCCCCGGTGATGCCGTCGAACTCACCGCTGTCTTCGTCGAAATCGCCCTGTCCGTCGCGGGAGCCCATTCGAATACGTCCGTCGACGAGCCGCTTGTTGCGAAACTGTTCCTGGAACCACGGCTCGTCGATGCGGCCGCCGAGCCCCGGAGTCTCGTCGTGTTCGAGGACCGTGAGCCCGAGGGTTCGTTCAGCGTCGGCCCTGATGCCGATATGGCCCCGGATCGGCCCCCATAGGCCTCCGCCGGAGTACTGCTTTGCATACAGAACTTCGTCGTTCTGTGAGTACCGATACAGCGAGAGGTCGTTCTCCTCGACCTGTTCTACATCGTTGAAAAGCTGCCGGGCGTGCTCGTCATCATCGAACTCCACACCCATAGCGTTCAGCACGCTGCGCACCAGGCGGACCTCCTGGTTGAATTGTATTTGGTCGGCGGTGACTTCATTAACCACCGCGAGTGCCAAAACGAACACGAAGGATACTACCGCGGTGAACAGTACCGTATATCCGAAACTCTGCTTATTCACAATCCTCCTCCTTGTCCGGCCGCGACTAACCGCTTGCGGTAGCGGCGGTCGACTGTGCTGCCTTGGCTTTCTTGCGCTTCTCGAGGCCGATAACGATCTCGTCGAGCAGACACGCGAAGGTGTTCCCGAGCAGAAGCCCGAAGCTCGTCCCTTCGGGAAAGTCGGCGAAGCTGCGCACCAGCACGCTCATCGCGCCGATGATGAAGCCGTAGATCCACATCGAAAGCGCCTTGTTGGGTGCCGATACCGGATCGGTAGACATGAAGACCGAAACATAGACCAGGCTGCCCGACATCAGCGCGTATTGAGGTGCATATTCGGTATCCAGGCCGGTTTGATAGAAGATCACCGTGAGGATTGCAGCGGTGCCGAATGTCGAGACCATTAAGCGCCAGTTCGCGCTCTTGGTCCAGATCAGGTATACCGCCGCCAGCAGTATCAGGAGAATCGAGCTTTCGCCCATAGAGCTTGGGTGCCAGCCGAGAAACAACTCGGCGAGCTCCAGGGTCTCGCCGTCGCGCAACATCGAGAGCGGTGTAGCCCCGCTGACCGCGTCGGTGCCGAAGAAGCTCGGCTCTAGCCACTCAGTCATCATGATCGCCGGAAAGGAGATCCAGATGAAGATTCGCCCGGTTATCGCCGGGTTGAATATGTTTCGTCCGAAGCCTCCGTACACTCCCTTCCCGAGCAACACGGCAAACACAATGCCGACCACGGCAACCCACAGCGGGACGGTGGGGGGGAGGGCCAGCGCAAATATCGCGCAGGTTACCAGGACCGCCTCGCTGACTTTTTTGTTGCGCGCCTTCTCGACAAAATACTCGGTTAGTATTCCGAAAATGAATACCGTTGCGACCACGAGCACGACACGCGGACCGTACTTGTATATTGCGAAGAGAAACAGAGGGATCATCGAGTAGACTACCCTCCGCATTACCGCCTGCTTCTGGAACACAACGCCTCCTTGTCCGACACGCGTTATTCTCGCCGCCCTAAAAATAGGGCTGTGTTTTGTCTTTAGGCAACAAAGACCTCGGAACTAGTGTGTAGGTCCACCGATATCTCGGGGCTGTCTCCCTCGAACGCGAATACTATGCACTGTTGCGTCGGCGTAACCTCGGTTTTGTGACGCCTGGCCGTAGGATAGGGGTTTCCGACTTCCAAATTCAAGTTCCGAGTGTTACATTAGGGAGCGATTAAGTGCAACCCTGACCGGTGGACCGGTGTAAGCGACAGAAAGTGGTGCGAAGCTTGTTGCGCGGTTAGCCGGAACTCGTTGCTCGTCAACGATTAACCGGGCGCAGGCCTGCTTCCGAGAAGAAAACGCCGCGGCGGCAGGCCTAAGACGCTGTCGTCACAGCAATTGAGGCGCCGGGCCGCAACAAGCTTCGCACCAGTAGAAAAGGAGTTCATGCATGCAACTGCACGAGATGTTGGCCGTCATGGAGCGCATTCTGGAATCGGCCAAGACCGCGGTGTTAGGCACGGTCGAAGGGCCGGACAATCGTCCGCGCCTGCGATGGATGACCCCGACCACGATTCGCGGTCGTAACGGTTTTCTTTATGCCCTCACCTCGCCGGACTACGCGTGGGTACGCAACCTGGCGGAGAACACCCCGGTGGAATGGATGCTGCAGACCGCGGCGCTCGATGAGATCGTCTATCTGCGCGGCGGATTGAACGTGATCGACAACCCTGCGCTCAAAGCCGATGTCCAGGAGGCGCTCGGTGGCCATTTGACGGTGTTCTGGACGAACATTCCCGATGAGAGCAATCTGGTGGTGCTCGAGTCCCCGATTGAAGAGATTGTGTATTTCAAGCCGATGAGCAGCGAACGAGCAGTCGTGAAGCTGCAGTAACAACAGGAGTCGGATTCTATGGCGAAGACTGCGGAGAAGAAGAAACTGCAAGACTACGACAAGGAGTTTCTCGACCGCTTAATGCGGGAGATGCTTGTCATTCGACGCTTTGAAGAGAAAGCGGCCCAGATGTACGGCCTGAAGAAGATCGGCGGCTTCTGCCACCTGTACAACGGGCAGGAAGCGGTCGCGGTGGGGAGCTGTGCTGCAATCGACCTTAGCAGAGACTACGTTCTTACCGCTTACCGCGACCATGGGCATGCAATTGCGTGCGGCATGGATCCCAAGGCGGCGATGGCCGAGCTGTTCGGCAAGGAGACCGGTTGCTCGCGCGGCAAGGGCGGATCGATGCACCTGTTCGATCGCGAGAAGCACATGCTCGGAGGCAACGGCATCGTCGGGGCGCAGATTCCGGTAGCCACCGGGGTGGCGTTTGCGCAGATGTACCGCAACGACGGCGGCTTGACCCTCTGCTTTTTCGGCGACGGCGCGATTCACCAGGGCGCCTTCCACGAGTCGCTGAACCTCGCGAGCGTCTGGAACCTTCCGGTAATCTACATCGTTGAGAACAACCATTTCGGGATGGGGACTGCCGTGAAGCGCGTCTCGGCGGTTGAGGACTTCGACGTCAAGGCCGGGGGCTACAACATCGAAGGCCGGGTGGTGAACGGCATGGATGTGATCGAGGTGTACGAAGCGTTGTCCAAGGCTGCCACCGAGGTGCGCGAGAAACGCGTGCCCCTGCTGCTCGACATCAAGACCTACCGCTACAAGGGGCACTCGATGAGCGATCCGGCGAAGTACCGCACGAAGGAGGAGCTGGAGGCATACAAGCAGCAGGATCCGATCCTCCTGCTGAAGGCCGATATGCTCGATGCCGGGCTGCTCAGTGACGATGACTATCAGGCGCTCGACCAGGAGGCCAAGCAGATCGCCCAGGATGCGGCGGAGTTCGCCGAAGAAAGCCCGGAGCCGCCGATCAGCTCGATCTATGAAGATGTGCTTGCCTGAGACTGAACCCATCAAGAGGAGCTGACATGGCTGAAATTGCAATCAGAGAAGCGCTGCGTCAGGCGCTTGACGAGGAAATGGAGCGCGACGAGCGCGTGTTCATCATGGGTGAGGAGGTAGGCGAGTACGAGGGCGCCTATAAGGTTACCCGCGGCTTGCTGGCGAAGTATGGTGTGCCGCGGGTGATGGATACCCCAATCGCCGAGCTCGGCTTCACCGGGGTAGGGGTAGGCGCCGCGTTGAACGGCCTGCGCCCGGTGGTGGAATGGATGACCTTCAACTTTTCGCTCCTGGCGCTCGACCAGGTGGTGAACAATGCTGGGAAGATGCGGCATATGTCCGGCGGGCAGCTCAACTGTCCGATCGTGTTTCGCGGCCCCAACGGGCCGGCGGAGTATCTCTCATCGCAACACTCGCAGGCGCTGCAGAGCTTCTACGCCCACGTGCCGGGTTTGAAGGTGGTGGCGTTTTCCAATCCCTACGATGCCAAAGGGCTACTCAAAAGCGCGATCCGGGACGACAATCCGGTCGTAGTGCTCGAGAGCGAGATGACCTACGGTCTTACCGGCGAGGTGCCTGATGAGGAGTACCTCGTGCCGATCGGCGAAGCGCGAGTGATGCGCGAGGGAACGGACGCGACCGTGATTTCGTTCTCCAAACCGGTGCATTACTGTCTGCGAGCGGCTGAGGAGCTTGAGAAGGCCGGCGTCTCGGTGGAGGTGATCGATCTGCGATCGCTGCGGCCCCTGGACGAACAGGCGATTTACGCTTCGGTTCGCAAGACCAATCGGGCTGTGGTGGTCGACGAAGCGTGGCCGGTAGCCAGCGTGGGTTCGCACGTGGCGTGGCTGATATCGAAAAACTGTTTCGATGATCTCGACGCGCCGGTAGAGTTGGTGAGCTCGGAAGATGTGCCGATGCCCTATAACCACAACCTCGAGCTTGCGGTGC
>PUNW01000033.1 GCA_003552665.1 Spirochaetaceae bacterium
CGTCGCGATCTTGCCGGCGCGCTTGATCACCGTGAGTTCCGAGCCCGAGCGCACCGCAATCCCCGCTGAGTCGTAGCCGCGGTACTCCATGCGCTTGAGCGCTTCGACCAGAACATTTGCCATCGGCTTCGGTCCACAGTATCCGATAATTCCGCACATCGACTAGGTTCCTCCTTCGCGCGGTCGTCCCTCTTCGCGTCATCCGCCGAGCTGCTCGGCGAGCGCACTGATGGCGTCACGGTTCTTCATGCGCAGCGCGTTGCCCTGCAGCTGCAGCATGCCCGCCTGCACAAGCTCGTTGATCGCGCCCCCAACCGTTGCGGCCGGAACGCCGAGGTGTTTAGCGATATCCTCCACCGCGCGATCACGCGTGAGGCACGGATCTTCGTCGTCTTTCTCCATGAACTTGTAATACAGAATCAGCGCGATATGGCTGCGCACATTCTTGCGAACCAGGTCCTGAAGCTGCGAATTGGTGTGCTGCAGCCGCTTGCAGAGGCGATCGATCACGTTCATCGCGATCTTGGCGTTCTTCTCGATCATGCCCTGAAACCCGGCCCGATCGAAGGCGAGGAGCTGCACCGAGCCCACCGCGGTCGCGGTGGCGGTCCGCCTGATGCGCGAGACAATCGCCATCTCGCCTAAGAACTCGCCCTTCGTGAGCTCAGCCAATGTGTACTCGCGACCGTCGATATTCTTGGTGATCCGCACGATGCCGCTCTGGATGATGTACATCCGGTCACCGAGATCTCCCTCGCGGAAAATCACCTTGCCGTTCTCGATGGTCTGGCCATATTTCTCGAATAACAGGTTATCGGCCATGCCGCTTCATTGCCTCCGGGCGATTGGTGGTCGCTTACCGGGGCAGTATAGTCCATCATCTTTCTCCGGTAAAGAGAAGCAGATTGCCACCCGGTGCAGTTGTATAAGAGGTAGAACGATACAAGAGCTACATCGATGTAAGCGGAGGTGGGGATATGGCGAGGAAGGACCCGCGAGATCAGAACCAAGCCGGCAGTGAAGCGCGGGCGCGATGCCGCGGCGGCGGCGGGGGCGTAGGGAGCGCCCCTGGCGCGCGCGGTGGCTGTGTGCGTACTGCGTTCCGGGTGGTGCTCGGGACCGTGGCAATCGTCACGCTGGCGGCAGGCGCCTGCCGACCGCTGCACGAGGCGGTACGCCCGGCGGACAGTGAGTTTTACCCGCCCGAGCTCCTCGCGGTGCGCGTGCAAAGCCCCACCGAGCTCGCGCTGGATTTCGACAAGCCGACCTCGGTGGTGACCGACAGCGTGCAGCTCGAGCCCGCGCTGGCGGTGACTGCACCTGGGGACGCGCAGCGCACCGTGCTTCTTGAGTTCGCCGAGCCGAGCGAGGCCGGCGCACAGTACGCGCTGCGCGCGGCGGTGCGCGACGAGGCCGGCAATACGCTGCAGTTCGTGATCTCGTTCTACGGCTTCAACGACCGCCTGCCGGAGCTCCTGATCAACGAGTTCTCACCGCGCGGCAGCGCAAGCAATCCGGAGCGGGTTGAGCTCTTTGTACAGCAGGGAGGAAACACCGCCGGTGTATGCCTGTACAACGGAGTCGCCGGGGATTACGACAGCAAGATCATCCTCCCCAACCGCGAGGTTGAGACCGGCGAATACCTGGTGGTTCATTTCCGTCCCGACAGCGAACCCATCGGCGAGGAGCGGCTCAATTTCCAGGTACCCGAAGCCGCGGGGCTGCCGTCCAACAACGGGGTGCTCGCGCTCTACGACACCCCGAACGGCACGATCCTCGACGCGGTGATCTACACCAACCGCACCTCGCAGTCGGACAGCACCTTTCGCGGCTTCGGAACGCGCCGCACCCTCGACCGCGTGGATACCGTGGTAGCCGCCGGGGCCTGGCAGATCGCCGACCGACTCGCCGCGCCCGAAGATGCGGTCTGGGCCGATCACGCCTCCCCCACGCGGAGCATCAACCGCGATTCACACTCCACCGACACCGACCACCTCGCGGACTGGCACACCGTGCCCACGCGCGGCGCAACCTTCGGCGCGGTCAACAGCGATGAGCGCTTTGTGCCGGATTGAGCATCGTTTGCGCGAGCCACGCCGGGGCGCGAACACGATCTGCGCGATTCAGCCGCGTCGCGGCTACAGGATTTCGTCGATCGACTGCTTGAGCTGCTCTTTGGGAACGGCGCCGACCTGCTGTTTGACAACCTCGCCGCCTTTGAAGAATAGCATCGTCGGTATGCTCACGATGTTGTACTGCGCGGCAATATCGGCGTTCTCATCGACATCGAGCTTGCCGATCTTGAGCTTGCCCTCGTACTCCTGGGCGAGCTCTTCGAGGACCGGTGCGACCATCTTGCAGGGCATGCACCAATCGGCCCAGAAATCGACGAGCACCGGGATATCAGAGTTCAGCACTTCGCTTTCAAAGTTGTCGGGGTTCAGGGTTACTTCCATGTTGCTACTCCTTGTCGGTACATACGTCCGATAGCACCGTTAAGTGTAGCAATAATCGCCCACCGGCGGCAATTGCAGCCGGGAAACAAGCAGCGCGAATCTGCCCGAACCGCGCCGTGCAGGCGCGCTGTGCAGCCGTGCCGCACAGGCGGGCCGGAATCAGCGTTCCCTCGAGCCGTCCCCGCTTACAAGCTCGGCTGCCGCCGCACGCAAGGCCCCGACCGCCGCGGCACGCGCCGCCGCCGGGACGGTACGGACTGCACCGGCGTTCCCGCTGCCCCGGCCGTTTTCGCTGCCCCGCGGGGCGGCCACCTCCATGCCCGGGGCCGCGGAGTCCGGCTCATCCGGGTTCTCGAGGGCGGTGGAGAGGGTGCGGACAAGCTGCGAGCCCACGACCACGGCGTCGAGGTGCGGTGCGAGCGCTTCAACCTGCTCGCGCCGTCTGACCCCGAACCCGCCGAACACCCGGCATCCTTCGGCCCGCAGGCGATCGAGAAACTCAAGGCTTGCGGGATCGAGCACTGTCTCCGACCCGGTGATGCCCGCGCGCAGCGCCACATAGAGCGACTGCGGCCGGCGCGCAAGAATCTGCGCAAGCCGCTTCTCGGGGATCGTCGCAACCACCACCGGGACGACGTCGAGTCCGGCAGCGCTTCCGGCAGCGTAGAGCCCTTCGTCGTAGTCGAACGGCAGATCCGGCACGATCAGCCCGGCGACGCCGGCAGCGGCGGCGGCCCGGCAGAACGCCTCAACCCCGCGGCTCACCACCAGGCTCGCGTAGGTCATCACGTACACCGGGACCTCGGCCTCGGCCGTGATCTCGGCGAGGAGCGCGAACCCGTCCTCGACCTTGAAACCGTTGGCAAGCGCCACCGTGCTCGCCTGCTGAATCACCGGCCCGTCGGCGCTCGGGTCCGAGAACGGGAACTGCACCTCGAGGTAGGCCACCCCGGCGTCGAGCAGCGCGCGCGCCACCGCGAGCGAGGTCTCACGGTCGGGATAGTGCGAAACCATGTGCGCCATGATCGGGGCGGTGCTCATAGCGACGCCTCCTCTTCACGCAGGAAGGTTTTCCAGGCCTCCGGCTCGAGCTCTCGGGCGGTGATGAACAGGTCCTTGTCTCCTCGGCCGGACATATTGATCACGATGACATGCTCGCGCGAGAGCTCGGGCGCGAGGTCGAGCGCGGAGGCCGCCGCGTGCGCGCTCTCGAGCGCGAAGATCACCCCCTCATTGCGCGCGAAGGTCCGCAGCGCCTCGAGTGCATGAGTGTCCGAGGCACGCCGAAACTCGACCCTACCGGCCTCGCCGAGGTGGGCAAGCTGCGGACCGATGCCCGGATAGTCGAGCCCGGCCGAAACCGAGTGTGTGGCCGCTACCTGCCCGTCCTCGCTCAGGAGGAACTTGCTCTTGTAGCCGTGGAGGATGCCGGTGCGCCCCAGCCCGAGCATGCGCGCAGCGTGCTCGCCGGTCTCGATCCCGCGCCCACCGGCCTCAACACCGATTAGCCGCGGCGTTGTAGCCTCCAGATAGGGTTCGAAGAACCCGATAGCGTTGGACCCGCCCCCCACGCAGGCGACCAGGGCGTCCGGGGTAAGCCCGCGCTCGGCAAGCTGCAGGCGAGTTTCGCGCCCCACCACCGCCTGGAACTCGCGCACCATGTCGGGAAACGGCGACGGCCCCAGCGCCGAGCCGATGAGGTAGTGCGTGTCGTCGAAGCTCGCCGCCCAGTCGCGCAGCGCCTCGTTGACCGCGTCCTTGAGCGTCTGCGCTCCGCTTGTGACCGAGACCACCTGCGCGCCGTAGAGCTCCATCCAGAACACGTTCGGCCGCTGGCGGCGGCGGTCCACCGCTCCCATGTAGATCGTGCACTCCAGGCCGAGCGTAGCACAGACCGCCGCGGTTGCGACCCCGTGCTGGCCGGCGCCGGTCTCGGCGATCACCCGGCGCTTGCCCATGCGCTTGGCAAGCAGCGCCTGCCCGACCGCGTTGTTGATCTTGTGCGCTCCGGTGTTGGCGAGGCCCTCAAGCTTGACGTAGATCTGCGCGCCGCCGAGCTCGTTCGAGGTGTTGGCGGCATGCAGAAGCGGTGTCGGACGGCCGATGAACTGATCGCGGACCCGTTCCAGGTCGGCCTGGAACTCAGGGTCGTCGAGCGCGGCGCAGAACGCCGCCTGCAGCTCATCGAGCGGGCCACGGAGCACCTCGGCCACATAGCGGCCCCCGAACTCGCCGAAGTAATCGTTATAGCGTGACTGCATGCTGCATCTCCTCCATGTAGCGCCTGAGCTTCGCCGGGTCCTTGCGCCCGGCTTCGCTCTCGAGCCCGCTTGAAGCGTCGACAAGCTCCGGCCGATGACGACGCACGATCTCGCCGATGTTCTCCGGGTTGAGCCCGCCGGCAAGCCACAGCGGCCGGCGCTCGGCAGCCTCTTCCACGAGCTCGCGCCTGATCCGCTTGCCGGTGCCGCCGGCGCGCTCCGCATCGAAGGCGTCGATCAGGATGCGCGGCGATCGGTACGCATCGGCGGCCTCGAGCGCCGCGCTGTCGCGCACTCTGACCGCCTTGTAGTAGGGGTAGCCGCGGGGTAGGCAGTCCTCCGGCCCCTCGTCACCGTGAAACTGAACCGCGTCCAGGTGACCGGCGCGCAGGAGCCGGCACACCTCGGGGTCAAGGCCGTCAGGCCCGGCCTGCACCACCGCCACCTTGAGGCAGTCGAGCCCGCCGAGCTCCGCGACCACGCGTGGGTCGGCCCGCCGCGGCGACTCGGCGAACACAAAACCGAGCAGGTCGGCGCCGAGCTCAGCGGCCAGTCGTCCGTCTTCGGGATGCACGATCCCACAGATCTTCACCAGCGGCCGCCCGGTCTCGCGCCCGGGCCGCGCACGGCGGGGACGCGTGCGGCGGGCCATGAGCTCGGCCCAGAACCGGGGGTTGCCGAGACAGGCGCTACGGTGCGTTTGGCCGGCGACGGCGTCGGCCCGCCCGGCGAGCACCTCGCCCACGATCTCAGGGCGGCGCATCGCCGCCTCCCCGACAAGCACGCCTCCGAAGCCGCAAGAGGCGGCGAACAGCGCCTCCTCGTAGCCGCCGACCCCGGACTCATACACCAGGGCGCAGGGCCAGTTAATCTCGGCTGCAAGCGCTACCGGCGCGAGCGGGTCCACCCGAAAGCTCCGCAGGTCGCGGCTGTTGATTCCCACCAACCGCGGCGCGAGCGGCCGCACTTTCTCCAGGTCGGCGCGATCGTGGATCTCCACAAGCGCCTCGAGCCCGTGCGCCTGCACCGCGCGAAGCAACGCCGATAGCTCCTCGGCGCTGAGCGCCGCAGCGATCAGCAGCACCAGGTCGGCCCCCGCGCGGTACGAGACCTCGACTTCATCGAGCTCCTGCAGGAAGTCCTTTCGCAGCACGCAGCACTCCGGAAAGCGCGCCTTGA
>PUNW01000036.1 GCA_003552665.1 Spirochaetaceae bacterium
CGAGGTAATCGGCAACTACAGCTCCGAGGATGAGGACCTGCGGCTTGAGCCGGGAAGCGGTGGGGTGGTGTTCGGCGATGGATCGGACGTATCGGTTGACCTCGGTGCGGGTGCGCTGACGATCACCGCAGCGGTGACGCTGAGGCGTAACGCTGAGATTACCGCGAATGGCGGGATTGCGTTTGCCTCTACCGTGGATGCGGATGCGGCGGCAAACGAGCGCTCGCTTACGCTTAACTCAAGCGGCGAGACGACGGTGGACGGGGCGATTGGGGGAAGCGAGGCGCTCTCAGGCGTGACGACCACCGGAGGCGGCAGCACAACGGTAGCGAACGTGAGAACGCGCGGTGATCAGAGCTACGGCGACGATGTCATCTTCACCGGCACCGAGTACAGCACCGACGATGACGACGCGGGAGGCTCGCTGAGTGTGAGCGGGAGTACCGAGCTTGAGGCCGATGTGACGGTGAGTAGCGGAGCCGGCGACGTGACCTTTGGGGGCACGGTGAACGGCGAGCAGTCTCTCACGGTAAACGGCAGCGGGCGGACAAGCTTTGAAGCGGCCGTTGGCGGTGATGTGGCGCTAACGGGATTGACGGTGGACGCTGGGGGACAAACCGAGCTCGGCGCCAATGTGACGACCGACGGTGAGATTGAGTTTGCCAACGCGGTGGAGCTCGACGCCTCAGTGATCATCACCTCGGGGGGGAACAGTATTGAGTTCGGCTCCACAATCGATGGCGATGTGGATGAGAACCATAATCTTGAGCTACGCAGTCGGACCGGAGATGTTACGGTGGATGGAACGGTGGCAAACATAGGTGTGCTCACGCTGCACGATGACAACGTAGGCTCCACCGGAACGATGCGCTTTGAGGGAAGCGTCACCGCACAACAGCTTGTGACGGTAGGCCGTGGCTATGAGGTTCTGCTGCTTGGCGGTGGAACGGTAACAGAAGCGGTTGAGTTTCTCAACACCGGGGGCGTGACTATAGAGGACGGGTTCGAGTTCATCGGTGGTGTGCAAAGCACCACCGATGGGATCAATAGTTTCGCGGGTACCGTGGAAACCGGAGGAACCGCGGGCGCCGACATCACACTCTCGAACTTAACGATCGGAGCCGGCGGAGTTCATCTTGATGCGGGCGTCGACGGAGAGATCGAGGTTCAGGATGAACTTGCCGGCAACGGCCAAGATCTTGAGCTTACCGCCGGGGGCGGGGCGGTGTTCGGCGATGCTGTGGTGGATGTTGGTTCCGGTGATGGGCGTGCGATCACCGCCAATGCAGGTGGCCCGGTGGAGTTTCAGGACATCGTTACTACCAACTCCGGCATGGCAATCTCCCCCGATTTGATCTTCAACGGCAACGTGACTATCGGCCCCGGCAACACCGATATCGACACCCAGACCAACTTCTATGCAGATGTGACGTTCAGTCCCGAGGAGGATGAGCCGTTGGAGTTTGACGCCGCTCGAGACGTCACGTTCGGAGACGATGGTGGCCCTGATCCTCCTTTTACTGTAGACGTGAACTCCGGCCCGGTTTCAATCCGGACCACCGCGAACGACGGGAACATCGTTTTCAACAGTCTCATAGAAAGCGATCAGGAGCTGACGATCGAGAGTGACGACGATGGGAACGTGGAGCTCAACTATGATCTCGCGCTCACCGGCGGATCCCCGCTCACTATTCGCGCTAACGTTCTTGAGCTCGCCGACGGTGTGGTGATTTCCACCGCCGACGGCGGCAACGACGGCGATATCGTGCTTGAGGTGGACGGCCTTGAGCTTGCGGGGCCCAACGAGGTCGACGCAGGCGAGGCGGATGTTACGCTCACCCCGCGTACCGAAACCCTGAGCGTTGAGTTCGGTGACGAGCGGCTCACCGGCGCCGATGTGTACTACAACTCAGCCTGGGAGATCTTCACCGCCGGCTCGTTCACCGTAGGCGCTGCGAGTCATATAGCGGACATAACACTCAGCGGCGTTTCGAACGCTCCGTACGCGCTCACAGTGCGTAACGATGATGCCCGGATACGCCTCACCGGCGACTATAGCTCAACCGGTGAAAATCTGGAGCTCGACCCGGGGGACGGCGATGTGAGCTTCGAGGCCGACTCGGTTGATCTCGACGGAGGTGAGCTTACGGTGGTCGGCTCTGCTCTCATCGCCGAGAACCTCACGCTCACGCTGACACTTGGCGTCGGAACCTTTGAGGACACAGTCGACGCCGCCGGCGGCGACGCTCCCGATCTCACCTTGCTCGTGGGCGGCGGCGGAATGCTCCAGTTCCAAGCCGACGTCGGCGAAGCTGCGCCGCTTGGGCACCTACAGGTTGACGGTGAGGGCACGGTGCGTTTCGCCGACGATACCGAGGTGCGCCTGGGCAGTTTCGAGCAAACCGAGGGCACCGTAGAGCTCGGGGCTGACGATGCCGACGCGCTTGAGTTCATTGTCTCCGGCTCCTTCCTGCTTGAAGACGGAACCTTCCGCGCCAACAGCGCACTGCTCGACATCGGCAATAACTTCACGGTCACCGAGCAGGGCGCGTTCAACGAAGGCAGTTCCGAACTGCGCATGAGTGGGGCGGGGGATCTCACAATCGCGCTGGACGGCGACGACATCATCAACCGCCTGCACGCGCTCACAATCGCCGGTGATACGGTAGTGCTGCAAAACCCCATAGATCTAGCAGGAGATCTCACGATTGAGAGCGGCGGTGTGCTCGATGTGGGAGCAAACGACCACATCATCTACCTGGGGGGAAGCTGGATCAACGAGGCCGGGATTGGCGGTTTTCAGCGGCGGCAGAGTGCGGTGGTACTGTACGGCACCGCGAACACCGAGTCGGAGCACGAGCGCCTAATGAGCGGAGCTACGTCGTTCTACCACCTGGTTGCGGTACAGGATCCGGACGACCTCAACACGGGCAACTTACCCGATGCGCTACAGGCTATCGGTCTGCTCGAGCACTCCGCCGTCCAGCCTGCCGGCGACGACGGCTACAGTCTGCAACCGGGCGGTCAAGAAAACGTTGTGATTCAGGTTGGGGCCGGCGGTACTATCCGTCTCGGCGGCATCTTCTACCTGCGAGGACAGAGCGAGGCCACGCTTGACGGCGGACGCCCCGAGGACACCGAAGACTGGCTTGTCATCACCAGCACTGCAGACGATTTCGGTCTTGACGGATGGCCTGATCCGGCTCCTGACGACCCTGAAGACGATGATGAGCCGGTGCCTGACGCCGGCGATTACTGGAGGTTTGAAGCTGAGCCGGGGTCCACCCTCGAGGGTACGGTGTTCAAAGTGATTGTGCGCTATAGCGAGGCCGACCCACCGGTAGACACGCCGGAGAATGTGTACGCGCGTCCTCGCATAAATATCGGTTGGCTAACCGAGGTGTTTGTTACGCGCAGCCGCACGCTCGACCGCAGCGGCAGCGGTAAGATCGATACCATAGTGGTCAGCGTTGAGGTGGGCGTGAACTATAACTTCGACGCGTTCGAGGTTGAGGTAGAGGGGTATGAGCTCGCCGAGCCCGCGTTCGGGCCCGACGGGGGCGGAACCGATGAAGACAACCTCGATGTGCAAGGTACCGAGTTTTATATCAGACTCGAGGAAGGCCCTGACCTCGATACCGATGCGCGACCACGTTGGCGCATCACCCGCAACGACTCACTACAAGGTCTCGGCGGTTTTGCGAGCGTGGAGTTGCCCGAAGAAAGCGATGTATTCCCCGATGGCGAGCTCCAGATCGACTGGGACTGGGACGACTACTTCTTAGAAGTGGACGGCGATGTATGGGCGCGCCCGCGTAATGCCGCTCATCCGGTCATCGGCTACACGCTCGGAGTGCTCGGCAAGGACGAGATCTATATCAGGTTCTCGGAGCCTGTTGCGGGCGACGAAACCGGCCGCGACCTGGCGGCCGGCGATTTCGATGTGGTGATCGGCGGCGAAGACCTCTTCGGCGGCATTCGTGATCTCGGCGATGGAAGCGAATACATCCTGGAGCTAAACCGACCGTTGGAAGAGGGCGACATTCTCGAGCAGCTGCGGTTCGAAGCCCTCGGGGTTTTCGACCGCGCAGCGACTATTGCGGACGACGACGACAGTGGCCCGAACGTGATCCTCACGCCGGAAAACGCCGTCGACCCGGGTCTCGACCCTGCCTATGCCGATACCGATGAGCTTCCCGACCGCGCGCGTCACCGCGTGACCGATATCGCGCTTGGCCGCACCGGCGACAGCATGCTCGAGCCGATTCTGGCGCGGAACCTCGACGCCGCCGCGGTGGCCGACCCGGAGCGCGGCGGGCTCGGCACGGTGCGCGAGTTCGACGGCTCTGAGTTCCTGCAGCGCGGTGAGCTCGTCCTGCAGGCGTTCCGCACCGACGCCACCGAGGATCTCTCCAACAACGGCGGGGACCCGGATCCGGTGCTCTGGTACGACGCCAACGTGCCGAACGCCCTCGTTCGCGGCGGTGTGTGGCTGCCCGACTTCGACGAGACTGATTTCAGCGGCCTGGTGCCGTATCCCAACGCCGAGCGGCCGCGCGCGTTGAGCGAGCCGTCCGACGTGAACAACAATTCGAACCTTTTGCAGTACGATGGGCCGCAGGGGTCGTTTGTCCCGGACGGCGTTCCCGACCGCAGCGATTTCGAGTTCTGGTTTGAGCTGCCGTATGAGGACGGGAACGACGAAACCACGCCGCTGTTCTTCGGCCGCATCGAGAGCCCGGGAAGCGCCCAGTGGTACCGGACCGTACGGCCCTGGAAGTTCCACTACCGCGACGTGCGTACGCAGCGCGGCGGGGTGACGATTCACAACAACGTTATCAATCCCGAGCGCGGCGAGAAGGCCGAGCTGCACTACGAGCTCGACTCAAGCGGCATGGTCACGATCAACGTGTTCAACCTGGCAGGCGACCTCGTCGACCAGCTGTACCGCGGGCGTCGCGATGCCGGCGAGTATTCCACAAGCTGGGACGGACGCAACCGCGGCGGCTACGCCGTAGCGCGCGGCATCTACTTTGTGCGCGTGGTGGGCCCTGGGATCGACGAATACCGCAAGGTGATGGTGGTGAAGTGAACATGTGCTCCAGCCCGCACAGACGGATGCTCCGCTGCATCTTACCCGGCGTGCTGGTTGTCTTCGCGCTCGCAGGCTGTGACGAGCTCGGGCTGGTGGAGCCGATCGGCAGCGCCGGCGAGCCGGCCGAGCGCGTTGCCGAGTTCCGTGTGCAGGTGGAGTTCATTCGCGCCGAAGGCAATACGGCTGATGAGCTGGGGTCGCTCACCATTCGCATGCCGGGCGACGACGACGCCCCGGAGAATGCCGGCGCTAATGACGATGCCTGGCCTTACGACGAGGTCTACCAGTTTGAGGGCCGCATCAACCACGACAACACCGAAAGCGCGTACGTGAAGGCGTTCTCGGAAGACGAAGATGAGGCGTTCACGGTGCGCATCCGCTACTGGGACATCGGCACGGAACCGGAGACGCTGGTGTTTGAGCGTACCGTTGAGTCCAGACCTGTCGATGGCAACGACCAGGGCGTACAAACCAGCTTCGCCGTGCCACGCTAAGGCAGCACCTCGGTGGCGTGCTCAGCGGCTTTGACCTTGGGAAAGGTTTTCGCGATCCTACCGTTTTCGTCGATCACATAGGTCACCCGCAGCGTCCCGGGAAAGATCTTGCCGTACATCTTCTTCTCGCCCAATCCTGCCCCAAAAGCGCGCTCGATGGTCGCCTCTCGCCTGCCCGAGGTCTGGGAACACCGCCGGCGGCAAACAACAGACCCTTCCCCGCAAGGCGATCGTTGAGGCTCAGCGAG
>PUNW01000390.1 GCA_003552665.1 Spirochaetaceae bacterium
CCTGGCTGTACATCGGCTCGTTGTGCGGGATAGCGCCCACCACGTCCACGCCCATATCCAGGGCTGCGAGCAGCTGGTCTCGAACCTGCGGTGCCGAGTAGTAGCCGTCCTGCGGAAACGCGACCAGTTGGATATCAATCCTGTCGGACAGATCACGTTTCAGCTGTGTGAGCGCCTGCGCGCCGCGCAGTTGAGGATCGCAGACATCGACATGTGACCGAATCGCCTGGATACCCATCGTGAAAGCGTGCTCGCAGTACTGCGCCGCACGCTGGTAGACATCCTCGACAGTGAGCTTCTCCTGCTTGTAGACCGCCCAGTTGTCTATTCCCTCGCGCAGTGTTCCGCTGGAGTTCGGGACGCGGGTCAGCACCGAATCAAGGTGAAAGTGGGCATCCACGAACGGCGGAATCAGCAGTCGACCTTCACCCTCTATCGTTCGGTCCGCCGGCGCCTCGACACGTGGCGCCACCTCCGCGATCTTACCGTCGGCGATTGCTACGTCGACCGGTCCCACGTGTGCCGGGGTCTGAACATTGCGGATCAACAGGTCAAGCATACTCACCCTCGCTGCCCGACGTCCCGGAGCCTCAGGTCGCGGGGGCCGGTCGCTCCTCCGTCGTCGTCTCTGTGTGATCCTGACTCAGGCCGGCAGCAGTGAGGATCTTGTCGAGAATGATGTAGGCCACAACTGCCCCGACGATTCCGTTGATTGGAGGCACGCCGGGCGAGGTGTAGGCGATCACCGATGCGATAATATAGGCGCCGATCCCGGCCCAGTTGAACTGCTTCATCGTCATGCGCTCGAGCGGCGGATAGCGCCCCTTATGCTTGTAGAAGAAGTCAGCCATGATGACCCCACCGATGGGCGGGATAAAGGTGCCAAGCAGCACCAGCCAGGGGACCAACCAGTCGTACATTCCGAGGATCGCGAGAACGGTGCCGATTGCAGCGCCGATAATGGTAAGCCGCTTGCGGTTCTCGGTACGCAGCATGTTACAGCCGGCAACCGAGAAGTTGTAGACCGTGTTGTCCTGCGTCGTCCAGATGTTCAGAAACAGCATCAGAATACCGGCAAGCAACAGCCCTTGCATGGTCAGCACCTGTACGATATCGGCTTCCTGATAGATAATCGCACCGTAGGCGCCGGCGAATACCATCAGGCCGTTGCCGATAAAAAAGGCAAACATGCTCGCCAGAATCGCGATCCGCGCCGTCCTCGCGAAGCGGGTCCAATTGGTTGCCTGCGTTCCGCCGCTGACGAAGGTTCCGAAGACGATCGTGATCGCCGCTCCCCAGGTCATGGTTTCGGCCGGTACGATATCGGCCAGGCCCCCGAATCCGCCGATCTCGCGCGTTGAGAGAGCAAAGCTCCAAAGAATGAGGAGTATCATCGCCGGAACGGACACGATCGACAGCTTCTCGAGCCCGCGGTATCCCACGTACGCGGTCCAGCAGAACGCGAATCCGAAGAACACCATCAGGGGAATGGTAATCCCGGGCGAAAGCCGGAGCAGCTGAACGAAGATGATGGCTACCGTTGCCGTTCCCCAGGCGTACCATCCGATCTGGGTGAAGCCGAGCGCGAAGTCCGGCCACTTACTGCCGACATCGCCAAACCCGAAGCGCGCGAGCAGCACCGAGTTCAAACCGGTCTTGTAGGCGACATAGCCGAGAACCGCCACGTAGGCTCCAAGCAGAAGGTTACCGATAGCGATTACCCACATCAGTTGCGAAAACGGGAACGCTACGCCGAGACTTCCCCCTCCCCACATCGTGGCTGTGAAGAAGGTGAAGCCGAGCAAGACGACCGATGTCGACCAGAGACTCTTGCGGTTCTGCAGGGGGACCTCGCTTAACGGAAAGTCCTCCCGCACCTCGACGCCGCGCAGTTCTACAGTACTCATCTACGGAACCTCCTGGCAGGCTTGTGCCTGTGAAACGAACCGTGGGGATCGGCAACGCCGATCGAAATAAGCTGTTAAGCGCTCAGATTATACGGTGACTGTAGCCGCTGCGCAACGAAAAACGACCGCAGATCAGCAACCGTTAACCGTTTATGCTTCCCGGGTTTGCTTCCCGGGTGCCGGCGCATTTTTTTTCTTCCCAACTGTGATTCCGTGCTACTATAGTGCATCCCCGTCCGTACGCACCTTTCGGCGCAGAAAGGAGGTTGTATGAATCCATCATCATCACCGATTGCCGAGGATCCCTTCGAACGTCGCAAGACCGGCATTGGTGTCCGCATGACGCTGCTCTACTCGCTCGTCTATGTCGGATTCGTAGTGGTGAGCGTCTTTCGGCCGCAGTGGATGGCAGCTCGCGCCGTGCTGGGCCTCAATCTGGCCGTGACTTACGGTCTGGGGCTGATCGTTCTCGCCATTGTGCTTGCCATGCTCTACAACCAGCTGTGCCGCGCGCCCCGTCGATCCGGGGCGGAGGGAGGTCGGCAATGACTGTCGTCGTTTTTCTGCTGTTCGTGGCCCTGGTGCTCGCGGTCTCTCGGTATACCAGCCGGCGCGCTCAGGGCGTGGGCGGGTACTTCGTCGCGAACAGCTCGATTCCCTGGGGCGTAAACGGAATTGCGTTTGCCGGCGGATATCTCTCGGTCGCGAGCTTCCTCGGAATCTGCGGATTGATCGCGTTTTTCGGCTACGACGGGTTTCTCTACTCGATTGGGTTCCTGGCCGGGTGGATCGTCGCGCTGTTCGTGATCGCCGAACCGATGAAGCGACGCGGCACCTTCACGTTTTCCGACGCGCTGAACCGCACCTTCAGCCATCCGGGAATACAGCTTGCCGCCGGCTTGAGCGTATTGGTCGTATCGCTGTTCTACCTGGTGCCGCAGATGGTCGGAGCGGGGGTTCTGGTGGAGCCGCTACTCGGCATTCCGCACTACTGGGGAGTGCTGATCGTCGGGTCGGTGGTGATTCTGATTGTGGCCGGCGGCGGCATGACCTCCACGACCTACGTCCAGTTTTTCAACGGCGGACTGTTGCTCCTGGTAGCGGCTGTTCTCACCGGCGCCGTGCTGCTTCGAGGGATAGACCTCGAGCAGCTTCCTCCCGAAGAGGGCGGCGCGGGACTGCCTAAGTATGAATACCGGGTTTTGCCGGCACAGATCGAGGGGCACTCGGTTACAGTGGATCTTCCAGGGGTGCGGCTGGTCGATCGCCATGCGGTGCTCGACCGCAACACCGGAGAGGAGCAGACGGTCTTATACCGCCTCTCCCACCTCGTTCCTGCACAGGCTGCCGGCGGCGGTGGTTACTCTGCCGAGATCAAAGGCCGCACCGCGCGCTTCAACGGACGATCGGGGCCGGGGTGGACGGTTGAGGATATCGACGGGCGTTCCTACGTCCGGATCGAAGACTGGTGGCGATGGGAGGGCGGAACGAGCTCGCACCTGGCCGAGACCCAGGCCCGGACGCTGCGGCCCGACGGGGTGGTGCTCATGAACGGCGCCCCCGACGGTCCGGAGAATCGGATCCGCCAGATGGGCGGCATCTCCACCTTGCCGGAAGCCTACGGCCGGCAGACAGGGTCGGTAGGGCCCCTGCGGCTGTTGAGCGTGTTCGCCGACCGGGATACGGTAGTCGCGGTCCCGCGCAACACCAGTTTCACGACCTCCGGGGGTGAGCGAGTTACGGTCCACTACGAGCAGGCGCTGGCGGGTTCCACCTTCATGCGCCCGGGGCTTATGTTCCCGCTGGAGGCCCGGACCGGCGAGCCGGCGCTCACGACGCTGCTCAACCGTCTGAACTTCATCTCCCTCATGCTCGCTTTGTTCCTCGGAACGTCGGCCCTCCCTCACATTCTGATTCGTTACTACACGGTCCCGAGCGCCGAGGCAGCGCGAAAGTCGACGATCGTAGCGATCGCAGGAATCGGGCTGTTCTATGTCCTGACGATGTATCTCGGCGTCGGCTCCCTCGCCGCCGGAGCGCTGAATCCGGAGACAAGCAACATGAGCGCACCGCTTCTGGCCCGTAGTTTCGGTGAAGTGTTGTTCGCCGTAACCTCGGGGATTGCGTTTACCACCGTGCTTGCGACGGTTTCCGGGCTCATTATGGCTGCCTCGGGGGCGGTCGCACATGATCTGATGACCAATCTGGTGAAGCGCGAGGTCTCGGACACCGCCAAAGTGCGTGCCGGGCGTATCGTGGCGGTGGTGGTGGGGCTGGTTGGGATCGTCCTTGGTATCGCCTTCCGGGATATGAACGTCTCGTTTTTGGTTGGGTGGGCGTTTGCGGTCGCCGCTTCAGCCAACCTGCCGTCTCTGTTGTCGATGTTGTTCTGGAAAAGGACAACGGCCCAAGGCATCATCGCTTCGATCCTGGTCGGGATCGGATCCTCGGTTGGGCTGATCCTGCTGAGCCCGGATATGTGGGTCCGGTACGGCTTCGACCCGGCCACGGCCCCAATGCCGATCAACCAGCCGGGGATCATCTCGATCCCGCTGAGCTTCGCAGTGCTGGTCGTGGTCTCGATGGCAACGCAGAACCGCGGCCGCACCACAGCAGGCACCGCCCCCGGCGCGGCATAGTGCGGCGGGCGGCGCTGGAGGCGGCGCCGCGGCGGCGGAGCGTAGCGGCTTAACCGCTGCCCCGAAACGCGTAGGCGAGTTTTTTCTGGAGCGCGACTGTCTGCGCGAAGGCGTTCTTCAAGCCGCTCAGTTCCAGCGGTGTCAGTCGTCTGGGGTCCACGAGATTGTCCGGCGGGCGTCCTTCCAGAACTGAATCGAGTTGATGCCGGAAGCGCAACTGCATCAGGAGGGCATACGCCTGCACGATCGCGCGATGGTTCTCCTCCGAGAGCTGTTCGCCGGCCGCCAGAGCGTCGAGCCTGTCGAACGTGTTGGTATGCTCGATCTGATAGCGCAGCGCGTATAACCGTGCAAAGTTGACAACCGGCATCATCGCCTCTTTGATATCAAAGGTATTTGCGGCCTCGCCGGTGGAGCTGGTGACGATCCGGCCGAAAACCCCGACCGGCGGTTTGTAGTGCAGCGTGCTCAACGCCAGATGAGAAAGAAACTCGGGCCGGCACGAGACCCCCGCTCGGATGTGTTCCTGCAGACCGCGCAGCAGCCCGATATCGCCGTATAGCGCGCGATGATCGAAAAACACATTACAGTGCGCAAGCGACGATCCGTCCGGTTCGCCGATCCAGCTGTCGAAGTATGCCCTCCATTGCTCGAGCGGCTGATTCCAACGGCTGTCCTTGGCCATGGCGTCGCCGCGACAATGCCGGTATCCTATGCGGTCGAGCGCATCACATATCTCGGTTCCCAGATGCAGAAAGTACTCAGCCGCCTCCTGCGCTCCGTCATGCGCCGAGGCGTAGATCAGGGCGTTGTCCTGGTCGGTTGCAAGCGTCTGTTCCTCGCGCGCCTCGCTTCCGAGCGCCACGAACACGAAAGGCCGCGGGGCCGGCCCGAGCCGCTCAAGCGCCAGAGCGACGACGCGCTGCGCGATCCCGTCGGATACGGTGCTGGTCACGTGACAGATGTTACGCGGCACCGCGCCGGTCTCGACCAACGAGCGCACGAGTCCCGGCAGTTGCCGGTACAGCTCGGCGAGCTCGTCAACGCTTTGAGCACGCCGGATCTGCTGCGTGAGAACGAATGAGGAGTAGCGTTCAGGGCGAAGCGCGCGGCTGCTTTGCATGATCCCGATGAGCTTGCCGGCGGCATCCGTAACCGCGAGGCGGTCGACGTTGCGCTCACGCTCGAGCAGCGACGCCTCGAACACCGGAGCGTGCTCGTCAATCGTCACCACCGGGGCGCTCATAATGCGTGACACCGGATACCGCGGATCGAGGTTCGCGCCGACCAC
>PUNW01000292.1 GCA_003552665.1 Spirochaetaceae bacterium
ACCCCCTTGGTACTGCTACGACGGCTTCTTCAGTTCGCTACCGCAACGATACGGGGCGGCGCCCGCACCTAACATTGATCCAGATCAATTTTTGCGACATTGGTCGGCCGACACTCCGCTAGACGCGACAGGGGAGCCTGTTCGGGCTCCCCTGATCGCCATTGGTCGGTTTCGTGTTTGCGCTCGCAGACCGAAGATCGCGGCACGAGCAGAAGCAGCTCCGGGCCGCAAGCCCCTCAGTGACACATGCGGATCTCTTCAAGCTCCTCCGCGGACGCTACCTGATGGGTGCGGTCCAACCCAAAGCCCTCGCGAATGTCACCGCGACGAGCCTCGATCTCATCAGCCGATGTCTGCGGCGCCGTCTGCTGCACCACCTCCGAGACCTGTTGCCGGAGCGCGGCCGTGCGGACCACGCTTTCGGTGAGCGCGGCGGAGCCCTCTCGACCGTTAAAATGCCCCGCCGGGCTGGGGCGAACCGCTCCGCCGGCAGGTCCGCCGGCAGCGCCCCCGGCAAGCATCGGTGCCGCCGCTGCGCCGTCCGAGACGGCCTGCACCGGCTCCTGAGCGTCACTCGCCGGAGCGCGGAGGCCGGCAACCCCGTCGGTCTCATAGACCGTAATGGAAGCCCGCATATAAGGATGAATAGAGCAGATGTACTCATAGGTTCCGGGCTCGTCGAAGGTCACGCTTTCGGTCTCGGCGTGGTCGAGGAGCTCGGTCGCAAACCATTCATCCCCGTCGCCTTCAACCACAACCGCGTCGTGCTTACCGGTAAGCTCACCCTCGAGCATGTCGAACACGTCCTCATTGACGAACGTAACCTTGGAGCCGACCGGTACTTCCAGTCGTTTGGGGACAAAGCTGTTGCCGACCATCTCGACGTAAATCGGGTTCTGTCCCGGCAGATAGCGCACCGGACGGTCAAGATCCTCTGAGCCGAGCCCGAACGGCGCAACGTGGCGCTTCGGGTTCTCAAGCGGCTCGGTGTTCGGCCCCTCGCTGCGTACGATCGCGTCCCGTTCGGCGCCCTCGGTTGCCTCGAGTATTCCCACGGCGCCCTTGATCGCCTGGGTTCCGAATGCGTGCGTGACCAACGGGTACTGCCCTTCTTCCTCAGGCACCTGCCATTCGATCACGTATGAATCTGTGGGGCCACTGACCACCGACTGGGTTCCGCGCATCTTGTTTTCGGGCACGCCGCCGTAGTAGATGTAGTCCCAGATCCCCCCGACCGCGTGAAAGGTGGAGGTGAGGTTCGGACCGACGTTCAGATAGTAGAAGCGGACGTAGTCGCCGGGGCGAGCCTGAATTGGATCGCGCACATAACGGAACGTCTCGCCGTTGAACATGACGTACTGCGCTTTTCCGTCGAAGAAGTCACGCCCATCCTTATAGACTTCGTGTTGCACCATATAAATCTTTAGATCCGGCTCACGGCCGAGATCCTGCTCCATCTGGAAAGGCTGATTCGGCTCCACCACGAACATGCCGTGCTGCCCTCCCATGGTGTGCGCCATGATGCCGTGACCGCCCGGT
Organism: Spirochaetaceae bacterium; assembly: GCA_003552665.1. GTDB lineage: Bacteria > Spirochaetota > Spirochaetia > DSM-27196 > SLAA01 > B1Sed10-166. Next base: position 1,540 of record PUNW01000292.1, read on the forward strand.
GCGCAGTGATACATGAACACGCCGGGATCTTCGGCTACGAACTCGAGTGTCGCAGTTTCGCCCGGCTCGACGTTCCCGAGATACTTAGACGTCTGGCCGTCGATCGCGTGCAGCGATAGGCCGTGCGCCACCGAGTCTTCATTGTGCAGAATAACCTCCACCCGGTCTCCCTGCTGCACCACTTTCTGTGGGCCGGGCATCGTCCCGTTGAATGTAAAGCCTTCAAATGTTACCCCGTCCCCTATGTTGAGCACGTCCGAGCGAGCAACCAGCTCGAAACGCTGTATTTCGGTTGCCGCTTCGGCCGCACCGGGGAAGACCCCCGCTTGAAATCCGACGAACACTGCGGCTGCAAGGACTGCCACAGCAGCCACCCCCGCAACAGTTTTCTTTCTCATTTGCCTCGTCATATCGATTCCTCCTACAACCCGCCGTACCATTGTCCCGTAACGGGAGCTGTTCTCTAGTTTCACGGTCAGCATAAGGCTGTTTTGCTAGTTGGCCATTGACCCCGATCAATTCACGGACAAATTTTTTGCCCCCTCTCGCCACCCCCGCTGTTTGGCTGGTTTGGGCAACAAACAAAACTTGCTCCTCCGTTGACCGAGATCAATGGCAATTGCGCCGGTTGCGGGTAGATTGAGGGCGTTATGAAACACATACGAGCAAAGCAAACGAGCAAACTTGGTTTAGGATTGGTTCTTTTCTTAGCAGTTATTGTCCTCACGGCCTGCGGCGGGGAAGGGTCGGCCGAGGCACCCGCAGCCGACGACGACGCGGTTGCCACGGCACAGGAGACCGAAGCCGGCGAGCCCGAAGATACCGCTGAAGGGCCGTTCGTCGAGGACGGCGTGGTCGAGATCGGAATGTACACCTCCGGGGGCATGCACTACAACGACCCGCTGGGCATCAAGGTTGAACCGGGAACGACGGTGCGGTTCGTGAATCGCAGCGGTTCACACACCGCAACCGCCTACCACCCCGACAACCGCCGCGACCTGCGGATCCCTGAGGGCGCGGAGCCGTTCGACAGCGGGGTCCTCTCGGGACGCAATGCCACCTTCGAGGGTACCCTCGAGGTGGAGGGCGTATATGACTACGTCTGTACGCTCCACGAGGCGCAAGGACACGTAGGACGCATCGTGGTCGGAGACCCTGACGCCGACCCGGCGCCGCCGGCCGACGGCCTTCCGGGGCGGGCTCCCGACTATATCGTTTCGGTCGAGGAGATCATGGAGAACGACTACGTTCCGTTCGAACGGCGCTGAGCTTTTTCTTACTTCACTGATCATAATTTACGAAACACGGCCGCCTGTGCGTTGCAGGCGGCCGTTTCATATGCTACACAGATAGCATCAGACTCAGCGTTCAAGACAAGGAGCGAACATGAGCAGTCAAAAACCCGCATCGCAGACCTCGTCACAGCGCGCCGCCGCAGCGGTCATATATATCATAGCGATCGTGCTTCTGGCCGTTCCGGTGATCGAATGGGTCGCCAACGCCGCTCCGTTCTACGCCGATCCTTACGATCTCGCCCTCGGGCTCTTCAACCTTCCCGGGCGCCTCTTCGCGCTGGTGGGCTTCACCCTGATGTTCTATCAGTTCATCCTGGGGGTCAGGATTCCCGCTCTCGAGCGCGTGTTCTCGCGGGCGACCAATCTAAAACGGCACCAGACTCTCGGCAAGGTCGGATTCATCCTGATTGTGCTCCACGGCATTGCGATCCTGAGCTATGACTGGGTGCTCGCCGGTCAGTTCCTGTTTGATCTGTATCGAGTGCTCGGGATGATAGCGCTGGCGCTTCTGATCATCGGAGTGATTCCGGCCTGGTATTTCAAGAAGCTCAAGCTGCCACGCAAGGTCTGGAAGACCCTACACCTGTCGGCGTATGTCGTGTTTCCGCTCGGTTTCTTTCATGCCCGCAATCTCGGGACCGAGCTTGCAACGTCCTGGATGGTGGAGGGCTTGTTCACTATCCTATTCGTTGTGTTCTGTTTGATCGTGCTTTTTCGGCTCTACACTCTGGCCGTCAGAAAGTAAAACAGCCCGATCAGTCCGAGCGCCCAGCAGTAGTAGCCGAAATAGTGAAGCTTGCTGCGCTTGAGCAGAGCGATCAACGACGCGAGGGCCAGATAGCCGGTGACGAACGAGGCCGCGAACCCGACGGCCAGGGCTGTCGTCACAACCGGCCGGCCCGCCAACACAAGCTCGAGCGATTCAAGCAGCGTAGCGCCGGCGAGAACCGGCAGCACCATTAGGAACGAGAACTCAGCCAACTCGTCGCGACTCACCCCCATCCAGAGGCCGGTAGATATGGTCGCACCCGAACGACTGATGCCCGGCAAAATCGCAACCGCCTGTGCAACGCCGATCCACACTCCCGAACGGAGCGTCACCGGACGGCCGGGCGCTAACCCCGCTGCGTTGCGCTCCGGCGTTGGAACCTGCGGCGCCGCGTCCTCCGGCCCCGCCCTGCCCGCGCGCCGGCGGCTCGCAAAACGGGTGGAGAACAGGGCGGTGCCGGTTACCAACAGCAACGCCGCGGTGAGCGCCGGGTTCACAAAGGCGTGTTCAACGTAGCGCTTCGTCATCGCCCCAACGGCAACCGCCGGGAGCATGCTCACCAGAACGATCGCAGTGAAGCGCGCGCTCGGGTCCGCGCGGTATGCTGCGAACGAGCTCCCACACCGTACTATCGCGCCCGCCAGGCCGTGAAACAGCCTAGCGAGACGCTTCCGGAAATAGACCACAATGCTGCAAAACGATCCGAAGTGTACCGCAATCTCGAAGGTCATGCCCGGCTCGAGATCGTAGCCGAGTAAGGCACGCGCAAGCGCCAAATGCCCTGAGCTGCTGACGGGAAGAAACTCCGTAATGCCCTGCAGAACGCCGAGCGCCACCGCGGTTGCAGTCGTCATATCGAGCAACTAGATATCACAATTCGGCGCAGAAACAGGGATTCCTCTGAATATAACACCAGCCCGCAGGAACGCGGGCGGAATCAGAGACTCAAGCCCAAGCTACGTAATAGACTGGGATTGCCGTTTCGTAAAGGCTTTCTCCCAGATCGGCGGCCAAGATTCCGGGCGATGGACCGCAAACCCCTGTGCGTAGTCGATCTCGAACCCGCGCAGGTGTTCTACGAGCGAGGGGTACTCCACCGCCATCGCCACGGTTTCAATACCGAGCGCCCCCGCGATGCGTTGAGTCGCTTCCACCAGCCCGCGATCCACCGGATCATTCGGGACCCCCCGGACGAGCGCCCGGTCGAGCTTGATCCAATCCACGGCTAGCGCCTTCAGATAGCCGAACGAGGCCCCTGACCGGCCGAAGCCGTCGAGTGCCACTTGCGCCCCGAGCTCGCGTAGCCGTTCTACGAGCGCTTTCACGTGATCAAGCTGTGTCCCCACGCCGTGCTCCGGGATCTCGAAACAGAAGCTCGATGCCGGAATCCCGTACTCGGCCAAGATCTCGCGCGCGAACTGCACGAAAGACGGGCTCCCGACCGAAGCCGAGGAAAGATTGACCGAGACCAACACCTCATCCGAAGTGCCGGACCTTTGAAGGTCATGCGCCACGGTCTTCAGGACCCAACGGTCAACCTGTTCCATCAACCCGTAGCGTTCGGCGGCCGGCAGGAACACCGTCGGCTGAATCAGCCTCCCGTCGTCGTCACGAACTCGTACCAGCACCTCCATTCGTTCGCCCAGCCGATCGGCCACAATCGGCTGTATACGCTGGAATACAAGCTCGAATCGGTTGGCCTCAAACAGCCGATTGATGCGCGAAAGCCAGGAGGTGTCGGTAACGGTTTGCCTGAGCTCATCGGCGATCTCGGAGTAGGTGTGAATCTGGTTTCGGCCGGCCTGCTTGGAGGTGTAGCAAGCGGTGTCCGCAGCCCGAAGGACCGAGGCGAAGTCTTCGCTGTCGCTCGAGATTTCGGTGAGCCCTACGCTCGCACCCAGTGCGAACTCCTTGTCCTGCCAGGTGAAGGTGGCGGTAGTCAGAACCTCGATCAGTTTCTCCGCGACCGCCCGCGCCTCCTCGAGATCCGTATGCTCGAGTAACGCTGCGAACTCATCGCCGCCCACGCGTGCAAGCGTGTCGGACTTGCGCAGAGCGCCCTTGAGTAATTGACTGACGCGCCGCAGAATCTCGTCACCGGCCGAGTGCCCCCAGTTGTCGTTGATGCCCTTGAAGCGGTCAAGGTCCAGGTACAGAAGCGCGTGCCCTGCGCCGTGACGCCCGGCCTGCTGAATCGCCTGCTTGACCTGCTGCTCGAACTCGAACCGGT
>PUNW01000023.1 GCA_003552665.1 Spirochaetaceae bacterium
CATCGCGCTCCTGCTTCTTCAACAGACCCTTGTACTTGCGAAACAGCTTCGCCAGTTCCGCGTCGGTCAGGTCATCCTTGGTCGGAGGTGTGCTCGATGCCAGAATCTCGTCCAAACTCATGAAAGCCCTCTCTGTAGATTCAACCGAAGCCCGTTGCTCAGCAGAACTCAATCAGAAACCGTCGCTCATCCTCGCGATTGGTCACGTCGATGTAATCCAGGTCCCCCGGAGCCGACAGCCCGCCGATAATCACGCCGCGCTCGAGTGACTTGTTGAACGGAGTCGAGCTCTGAACCACGGCGAACCCGTTTTCTTCGTCGATCTCGACGAGATCGAAGTCACCCACCAACTCCGGCGGACCCTTCACGACGCTGCTGTACCCGTGCGAGCCGGTCTGAAAATACAGGAAATCCGCCCCGCGCTTCACAAACTGCTTTCCGGGCCCCAGATTGTACCAGCCGAGCATCATCTCGACGCCGACGCGCTCGAGAATGGGGTCTGCGTTCTCGTACGAATCGATCACGATCCGCTCGATCGTACGTAGCAGCTCGAACGGATACCACTCGTTGATTTCGATCTCCCGCAAGGCTTCGGAGGCCTTGTTGCCCGCCACAATATTCAGATTCACGCAGGCCTGCGCAAAGCCTTGCAGCGTTGCCCCGTAGACTCTGAGCTTTGTGTTGTTCTCCCCACCCATCTTTTTGTCCTCACTCCAACGTATCGGCCATCCGTTACGGTGTCATTACCCCGGCGCAAATCCCATTGCCGCCACTAACGTGAGATCGCGGTAGGTGAAACGCACCAGCCCCTCACTGACCAGATGCGAACAGTAGCCCGGGAGGTCCACACATAGATCAGCCTGGGCTAACGGTTGGAAGCCGGCCTTATGCAGGCGCAGCAACCATGAGTCGTACAGCTCATGTCGCTCGCAGCGGAAATAGTCGCTCACCCCGAAGATATCGCGTATTTCACGGCCGAAGAACTTCTCCTTGATCAGATATTTGTGCCGTTCGTCGATCCCGGCCTCATCGATCAGGGCGAACACATGACCGAAATGCTCCCAGCTATGGTGAACCCGTTTTACGAGCGCCTCGGTGTCGTGATTGGAGCTCGGCTCCACCAGAGCGAGCGCCCGCGGGCGTAACTCCGCGAGCCGCGAAAGCAGATCGGTCCGCAACGTGGAATCGCCTAACGGGTGCATCGTATGGTGTAATGTGAACGCCGAGTTGATCAGAAGCCCGTCCCCGGGAATCCGGCCCAGTTGCCGCAGTTCATCAGGATCGATCGATTCCAACATCCCGAGCATAGGTCTGAACTCCACGGTAAACGGCAGCGCTTCATTCGCGGTCTCGAGCGCCTGGCGTGCCTGCTCCAGGTTGCCCCTCACCGGATCGAGCCCCACCACCGTGACCGCCTCAGGCCGGTGCCTGCCGTCCAGCCCCTGCAGCAGACGCACCGCCTGGCGGCCGTTGCCGATCCCGATGTCAAAAAGCGTGAACCGCGAGAGGCCCTCGGCTTCGCGGAGCAGGAACTGATTAGCGGCCGCGTGGCCGGCGTACACGAACGGCACCGCTTCAGCCATGCTGTAGAAGAGCGTGGTCTGCGGGATATCGAAATCCTGCACGAAGATGTTTTTACTCTCCACCAGCTGGCGGTCGAGCCGGCGCATGAGCGCTTCGGCAATCAGGTGCGCAAGCAGCTCCTCGTTCGGCACCTCGGGGTCAATCCGGCAGAGGAGCAACTCCTCCAGCGCCGGCTGGGCAAGCGTCTGCCGATGCGAGGTAATCTGACGACACACTTTGAGTATCTGCTCATACTTAGCCTGATAGATCAAAACCGAAACATCCCCGAGGTTTGTGGTTACGCGTGCCTATTGTACCACAGATCGGCGAGGTGAAAAGTTCTAACTGACACCCGTGGAACCGGCACGCAGGAACTGCCCCGCACCGTGTTGGTACGGCGCTTCGCTTGGGAAGTGGTGCAAAAGGCGCCGACAGCGCGCACATCAGCTTCAGCTCACGGCTTGCCCAGTGCGTCGAAAACCCGGAAAATGCGCCCATGCGGTACGGCAAACGGGGCACGGAGCCTGCAAATACGCGGTATCACGGCGCGGCGGTCGTAGCCGCCTCGTGGTTGGCGGTGTTTGCGCTGTTCGGCATCCGCGCGTCTTTTGCTATGCTGAAGGATCCTATCAGCCTTGATCTCGGCTGGACCCAGAGTCAGGTGACGTTGGGGTACTCGCTGATGATGGTCTGCTACGCGATAACCGCGTTCTTCAGCGGTACGCTGCTCGACCGCCACGGCCCTCGGCCGGTATATCTGATTGCAGCGGTCCTCGGAGGCGTTGGGCTGTTTACGGCGTCGGGTGTCTCAACCTACGCGCTCTATCTGGTTTCCTTCGGCCTCTTCGCCGGCATCTGCACCGGCATGCTGTGGGTCACCTCCACCGTATCGGTGCGCACCTGGTACGTGGGTGAGCGTTACGCCGGCATGTGGGGCATGGCGTTCATGGGCGCGCCGCTTGCGCAGTTGGTGCTCGCATTCCTGATGGCACGCGTACTGGTTGAGGGCGACCCCACAACCTGGCGAACCGGAATGGCGCTCCTCGCTTCGATCGTGCTTGCGGCGCTGGTCGGTGCCTTTGCGCTTGCCAGGCGCAGCCCCGAGCACTACGGCCTTTCGCCTGCCGGCGAGCTCCGCACCGGCTCTCCGGAATCCGCCTCGGAACAGACCCCCGCAGCATCAGCCCGGGCGGCGGGATCACCTGCCGCGGCAGCGGGCGCAGCGCCCACGGGGCAATCGGACCTCCCCGCCGGGCAATCGGACCTCCCCGCCGGCCAGGGCTGGACCGTGAAGCAAGCGTTTTCCATCTACCCGATCTGGGGGGTCATGGCCGCCTTTTTGGCTAATATGATGGGCGAGTTCCTGATCTGGACACAGGTCGTAAGCTACTGGAGTGTTGATCTCGGCTGGCCTCTCTCGCGCGCGCTCGGCGTGTATGGTGTCATCGGCCTGGTCGGCATCGGATCAATGCCGATTATGGGACGCGTGGCGGATCGGGTGGTGCGAACCTGCGGTAATGAAGCCCTGGGACGCAAGCGCATGCTTCTGGCCGGTGCCGGATTGGGTGCGGTCGCCTGCACCTTACTGCTGTTGTCCGCTCACGGCACGGCGTTCGCCGTGGCGGCCTGCGTGCTGTTCGCGTGTTATTGGGCTATTGTCCCCGGCGGCGTCGTCGGCTACACCGGGGCAATCTACGGCCGCGTGGGGCTCGGCCGGATCTGGGGCTTAGCGACCCTGATCGTGATGGGGATCGGACCGTTCACCGGATCATTCCTCGGCGGTTACTTCAAAGACCTTTCCGGCACCTATACGCTCTCGCTGGCGTTTGCGCTTACGACCTTCGTAGTCGCGTGTGCACTGGCGATCACCCTCCCGGTCAGGCCACCGGCGCGCGGCAGTTGACCGCCTCCGGCGAGGCAACGCCGCCAGTTGACAGCCTGCAACCGTTCGACTACCGTTTTCAGATTGCAGACTGCGATGTCCGATCAGTTCACCTCATACCTGGACGCACTCAGCACCCGACTCAAAGCTCCGCTTCCCGGCCTCGCCGCGCAACGCGAAATGGCGCCGCTTGGGCGGCTGGACGACGGCTATGACCCCTGCCCTCACGGAGCGCGGCGGGCGGCAGTGCTCGTCCTGTTGTGGCCTCATTCCCCGCAGGGGGTGGCGCTTCCGCTGATCGCGCGGCCCGAGGACGGCACCATCCACGCCGGCCAGCTCGCGCTTCCGGGCGGCCGGCACGAATCAGGCGACAGTTTCCCGGTCGGCACGGCGTTGCGAGAAACAGTCGAGGAGCTCGGGCTCCTCGGGGCGGATCAGAGACACCCGTCACGGAGGTTGGCCGCAGTTGCCCGGGCGAGCCCGGACACCGGGTTGTGGATCGTCGGCGACCCTCTGCGCCTACTCGGAACCCTCACCCCGCTTTACATACCGGTCAGCGAAACAATCGTTGTGCCGGTAGTAGCCGCTTTGTCGGCGCCACCACCGCTCAACCCCAGCCCCGCGGAGGTAACCGCAGTCCACATCGTGGAGCTCGAGCGCCTGCCGCAGACGCGCAGCGTCGAGGAGTTCCGGACCCAACTCGGGTCCACCGTCGCCCCGTGCTATCACCTCGACGGCGCGGTGATCTGGGGCGCTACCGCGATGATTCTCAGCGAGCTGTGTTGGCTCCACCATGACGCAGCGCGGCGGCGGTAGCAAGCTTCCGCCACGGCCGGAGGCTCGCGCGCTGGAGGGTCGCGCGCCGGGCAGCCCGCCCGGCGGAGCCCTGCGGCCGCGTTAGCAAGCTCGCGCCCGGCGGGGCAGACCACGCGTGGGCAAAAGGGACTCAGCCCGCCAAGGCGCCCCGCGCGCTCCGGGAGGCTCCGGAGATCAGCGAACTCCGTGATAAGCGGCGTAGACCGCTGCAAGCGCGATTGAGTCGAGCTTCACCGCGTTGCTGTCGGCACGCGAGGTGAGCACCACCGGGGCGCGCGCACCGACGATAATTCCGGCCGCGTCGGCACCGGCGAGCAGCGCAAGCGCTTTGTAGAGCGCGTTCCCGACCTCAATCACGGGTGCGATCAGAATGTCGGCGCGGCCGGCAACCGGATCACTGATGCCTTTCTGCCTGGCGGCTTCCTCCGAGACGGCGTTGTCGAGGGCAAGCGGCCCGCTCACGACGCAGCCGCCGAGCTTTCCCTCGCGGTTGAGTTTCGCGAGCGCGGCGGCGTCGACAGTCGCCTGCATCTTCGGATCCTCTTTCTCTTTGGCGCAGAGCATCGCCACATTCGGCTCGCTAATCTGAAGCGCGTGCGCCACCTCGGCTGCGTTTAGGATGATCTCGCGCTTCTGTTCCAAGCTGGGCGCGATGTTCATCGCCGCGTCGCTGACAAGCAACGGACGCGGATAGTTCGGCACCGAAAAGAGCGCCACATGGCTCAACAGCCGTTCGCCGCGAAGACCGTGCTCGCTCTTCAGTACCGATTTAAGGATGACCGAGGTGTCGAGCAAGCCCTTCATCAGCGCATCCGCCTCGCCGGCACCAACCATCTGCGCTGCAGTATCGGCCGCCTCCTCAGGCGTGAGCGCCGCCACAACCTCGAACTGGTCGATGCTCGCCCCAAGGCTCTCCACCACCGGGGCCATCGTGTCGCGATCCCCAATCAGCACCGGCGAAACAAGCCCCTGTTCGGCGGCTGCGACAACGGCCTGCAGCGAGTCCTTGTCATGCGGATATGCCACCGCAAGCCGCCGTCCCCCAAGACCGCGGGCGGCATCGCGAAGCGCCTTGAAATCACGCATCATTCCCCCTCCTTACCGGTTGCTCCTTACCGGTTGAGCCGGCTCTCGCTTCAGCTGCGGTGCGCACCATCGGCTGCCGTCAGCCTTCAGCTGCCGACGGCAGCTTTTTCGGCCACTTCGATCCCGCGCTTGATCGACGTTTCGTTCAGCGGAATGAACTTCTCCTTGCCGGGTCCGAACACTTCTCGCAGCGCCTCGACCACATCCTCGAGCGTGAACGGACGGCAGGTGGCGATATATGCTCCGAGCATCACCATGTTGGCGACGCGCAGGTCGCCGACTTCACTCGCAATCTCGTTCGCCGGAACTGCGATCGCCTTGAGGCCCTTGCGCCCCGGGCCTTCCTCGATCAGCGAGCTGTTGTAGAACATGTGTCCGCCCTCGATGAGCTCGTGCTCGAACTTCACCATCGAGGGATAGTTCAACGCAAGCACTGCGGTTGCATCGTGCGAGATCACCGGTGACCCGATCA
>PUNW01000369.1 GCA_003552665.1 Spirochaetaceae bacterium
GCCATCACCAGGAACTCGCCGTGAATCCAGTAGTTCACCCACTTAGAACCGGTGGCCGCCTCGGACTGGGCGATCTCGTTGGTGTGATGAACCGGGATATGATCCACCCCGCCGGTGTGGATGTCGAAGTGATCCCCGAGGTACTTCATGCTCATCGCGCTACACTCGATGTGCCAGCCCGGATAGCCCCGGCCCCAGGGCGAATCCCAAACCATCGTCTGGTTCTTGAACTTGCCTTGGGTAAACCATAGCACGAAGTCCTGTGGGTTGCGCTTGTTGGGATCAACCTCGATGCGCGCGCCGGGCTGCAGCTGTTGGCGGTCGAGGAGGGCCAACTCCCCATAGCGCTGAAACTTCGCGACGTCGAAGTACACGTTGCCGCCGGCGAGGTAGGTATATCCCCGCGCTTCGATGCGCTGGATCAGCTCGATCATGTCCTGAATGTGATCAGTGGCCCGGCAAACGATCGAGGGGTACTCGACGTTCAGGTTCTCGATATCGGCGAAAAAGGCCTGTGTATAGAACTCGGCGATCTCCCACACGCTGCGCCCCTGTTCACGGGCGCTCTTCTCCACCTTGTCCTCACCGTCATCGGCATCGTCGGTCAGATGGCCGACATCGGTGACGTTCATCACGTGGGTTACGTCGTACCCTGCGTACTCGAGCGCGCGCCGCAGGAGGTCCTCGAAGACGTATGTGCGCAGGTTACCGATATGCGCGAAGTTGTACACGGTGGGACCGCACGTATAGAGCCCGACCGCGCCCGGAGTAATCGGCTCGAAGCTCTGCACCTGTCTACCAAGCGTATTAAAGAAATGTAGTGTCACGACGTAATCCCCTGTATCATTGTGCTAATGGTCGTTGCTGTCGTTAGCTCCGGGCAGCGGCCGGCTGCGCAGGCGCCCTTCCGTGCAGGCGCCCTGCGGTGCGTCCGGTCGCCCCAGGTGTCGGCAGGTCCATCCCGGCCGAGGCTGGAAACAGCGGCTGGAAACGCACCCGCGATTTCCGCTATGCTACCCGTGTGGCAACGGTAAATAAATTGCTCGATAAAATCAACATCAGTGGGACTGTTCGTACCGATGAGCCGATGAGTGGTCACACCACCTTCGAAGTCGGCGGGCCGGCCGACCTGTACGCAGTCCCTCAGACCGTTGCCGATATCATCGAGCTCCTGGCCGTAGCCGAAGAGGCGGGCCTGAGCTGGTTTGTTCTCGGCGGCGGCGCTAACGTGCTGGTTTCCGATCGAGGTATCCGCGGCCTGGTGATCGACATGCGCGCTTTCAGTCAGTTCAGGCGTGAAGATGACGAGCTGGTGCTCGGGACCGGGCTGCCGATCAGCGATGCCGCCGAGCGGGCCGCGGAGCTTGGTCTCGCCGGCCTCGAGTTCCTGTACTCGATGCCGGGAAGCGTAGGCGGTGCCGTCTGGATGAACGCCCGCTGTTACGGATACTCCATCGACGAGGTTCTCGAGAGTGTCCTCTATCTCGATGAAAACCGGCGGCCCCGCCGCTACCGGGCGCGGCGCGAGGATTTCGCCTACAAGCGATCTCCGTTTCAGAACCGCCGCGTCGTAATGTATGAGTCCCGGTTTCGGATGCGGCCGGCAGACCCCGCCGAGCTGCGCGAGCGCATGAGCGAGTATTACCGTGACCGTGAGTCCAAGGGGCACTTTTCGGCTCCCTCGGCAGGCTCGGTGTTTAAGAACAATCGCGATTACGGAGCACCTACCGGCAAGCTGCTCGACGGGCTCGGGTTGCGCGGGTTTCAGGTAGGTCAAGCCAAAGTCAGCGACTTACACGCGAATATCGTCATCAATACCGGCGGGGCCACTGCAGCCGAAATTCGCGCGGTGATCGAACACATGGACCGCCAGGCGCGCGCGCAACTCGGCATACAGCTTGAGCGCGAGGTTCTCTACGCCGGAGAGTGGTGAACTCCTCAGCAAGTGGTGCGAAGCTTGTTGAGCGGTTAGCCGGAAATCCTTGCTCTTGAACGATTACGCGCGCCCGAGCACTCACCCGGAGGTAGACCGCCGCTGCGGTAGGTCCAAAGACTGCCGGCGCAATCAATTGCTCCGCGCGGCCGCAACAAGCTTCGCACCACTAATAACCTCTAAAAGGCGTAGCGCATGCCGAGGGTGGCGACCAGCACCTCCCGGGCACTGCGCGCGGGAAGCCCGAAAACCTCCTCAACTGTCCGTTCCCCGCGCGACTCCACCGAGAGCAGCACCTCGGTTCGTCCCAATTTGAGCTCGCCGCGGGCTGCGTAGCTTGCCCGCACCACCTCCCGGAGGCTCATGCCCGCCCGCAGGCTCAGAGACCCGATAGCGCGGCGAACCTCGTAGGCTCCCGCGGCGCGGCGCTCGACAACCTGCCCGCCCTCGAGACGGTCTTCGAACGAAACGGTAATGCTGTGCCCCGCTGCCCGCAAACGGAGCTCGATCGCATCGCGGAGCTCCACCCGCATCGCTTGATTGTGCTCTAGATACTCGCGCCGTTCGCGCCCCAACCTCCCCCAGATTCCGTCCCTTCCGCGTGCCCCTATGCGGACCGCGCCGCGATACCGCCGGTCCTCACGCGTTTCATCGCCGCGGTAGAAGCGGTCCTGAGCCCGGCGCCGGTCAAGGCCCGCTTCCAGCCCGGCCGGAGCCTGTGGCAGGACCGCCAACTCCAACGAGCGCCGCGCTGCCGTGTCGGCGGACTCACCGTCCGGCCGGCGATACTCGGCGGCAGTCATCCCGCCCCGGGCAGCGAGGTGAAACGCGGCTGGCTCAAGCCTTGCCACGCCCTCGAGGAAGCCGGCCGGCGCTACGCGCGCCCCGAACGAAAGGCCTGAAACGATGGTGAACTCGGCCGAGCGCGCCCATTCGGTGCCGAACCCGATCCTTTGGGGGACCGGCGCGTTGATCCGGGTGGCGAGATGATGCACACGCCCTCCCGGATACACCGGCAGCCGGTGCTCCCACTCATCCCGGGGCGCACGCTCGACCGGCCATGCGGAGCTTCCGAGCACCTCGATGCCGGTGCTGCGCTGCGCGTTCCGGACCGTGGGCCGCCGGAGCTCGAGGAGCAATCCGGCCGTAGCGTGCCGCTGCGGCAGACGGTGAGCGAAGATGCGCGCTCCGCCGGCGGACCGTTCGGGCAGAAGGCGCAACTCCCCGCCGGTGCGCGAGCTCGGCAGCAGGGCGGCGTCGAGCCGCAGATCGCTCGGCTCGGTGAAGGCTACCGACCGCGCGCTGAATGAGAGCGGTGCGGCGACCAGGCGGTGCAGGCCACGCAGCCGGGCGGGGCCGAGGTCGAGTGGACCGCTTGCGAACCCGAGACGGACCGTGGTGTCGCGGTCGGGGCGATCGCGAACCGTTGCTACCAGCCGGGTGTGCGGAGCGGGCATGACGATGCTGCGGTGGCGTGACTCCCCGCGGCTGTCGTAACGGGTTTCGTGCTCACTGCGCGGTGCGGCCTCCAGCAGGGTGCCGAGGCCGGACACCAACACGAAGAGGAGAGCCGCCATCAGCCCCCGCCGGAAAAGACACACCGATACAGCCATACACTAGGCTATACCGGCGCCGCCGCTCCGGCGCTTCGCTTATCGCCGAAAAACCTTCAGCTCGAATGCGAAAAACGGACCATCTCCTCGATCTTACAGCACGAGTTCCGAATCGAGATATGCGTCGGCAGCACAACGCGCTTAGGCGGTGCCGGGCGCTGGCCTTCGAGCTGTTCGAGCAGCACCTTGACCGCCGCCGACCCCATCCCGCTTGCCGGCAGCGCCATCGTGGTGAGCGGCGGGTTGAGGTAGCGCGAGAGGTAGTCGTCATCAAAGCCGCAGATCGAGATATCCTGCGGGATCTGCAGCCCATGGTCCTTGATCGCTTGTGTTGCCCCGTACGCAACCACATCGTTTCCGACAAACACCGCGGTGGGGACCGTCGGCTCATTGAGTATGCTCGTCATCGCTGCGTACCCGCTTGCCTCCGAGAAATCCCCGTAATGAATCCAGCGCTTCGGCCCCTCGAGCCCGTGTTTTCGCATCGCGTCGTAGTAACCCTCCAGCCGTCGCTTCGAGGCCGAATACGCTACCGGAGCATGCGTGATCATCGCTATCTCACGGTGCCCCCACCGGATGAGAAACTCCACCATTTCCTCGGCCGCACCGCGATTGTCGACATACACCTGCGGCAGAGCCCAGTTTTCCAGATAGTCGAGCGAAACCGCGGGATAGCCGGATTCTACTACCTCCTGAAGGGCGGGGTCGTCTTCACGCGTGTTGATCAGGATGATTCCCTCGACCTCGTCCTGGCGCGCAAGCTCCAGATAGCTGCTGTCGGCAGCCCCGACCGGCTGAATAACTAGCTGAATCCGATGCTTGTTCACGGTCTGAGCCATTCCCTCCACCACCCTGCTGATAAACACGTCACTGTAGAGATACTGTGAATGGCCGATGAACACTCCGATTGAGCTCGCCCTCATCATTGCAAGGCGCCGCGCATCTTCATTCGGGATATAGCCGAGCTCGCTCGCCGCCCGTAGCACGCGTTGCCGAGTGTCCTCGGAGATACTCTTGCCGGGGGTGTTGTTCAGCACGAACGATACGGTAGTTCGCGACACGCCGGCATGGTCGGCAACATCCTGCGCCGAGATTCTCTTCTGTTCCACGTCGTTACCCCGCCTTCAGACTGCTCGCCCTGCAGTTCGCCGCGCCGAACACAGAGCGGCCCTGAACGAGCAGGCGCTTGTTCAGGGCCGTACCGGCATCCTGCCCGCCTCAGGGGGCTTCGTCAACCTTTGACCGAACCGGCCATCATTCCGCGCACGAAAAAGCGCTGCAGCGAGAAGAACACGAGCAGCGGAACCACCATCGAGATAAACCCGCCGGCCGTCAGCACATGCCAGGCCTGTCCGCGCGAGCCCACCAGCTCAGCCAGACGAGTAGTAACGATAACATTACGCGAGGCGGTGCCCAGAAATACGAGCGCCACAAGCAGGTCGTTCCAAACCCAGAGAAACTGGAAGATCGCAAACGAGGCCACCGCAGGCACCGAAAGCGGTAGAATCAGGCGCGTAAAGCTCATCATCGGCGTGGCGCCGTCGGCGTGCGCCGACTCGGTGATTTCTTTGGGGATGCTCGAGATGTAGCCGTACAGGAGGTAGGTTGCCAGCGGCAGACCGAAGCCGGTGTGTGCGAGCCACATCCCGAGGTACGATCCGGTCAGCCCGGCATCGGTATATACGCGCAAGATCGGGATCAACGACATCTGCAGCGGCACGACCATTAGTCCGACCACCAGCACGAAGATCAGTGTGCGGCCGGGGAACTCCAGCCATGCAAGCGCGTAGGCCGCAAAAGCGGCGATCGTGATCGGGATCACCGTAGCCGGTATCGTAATCAACAGGCTGTTCTGGAACGCTAGCCCCATGCGGTCGGCCCCAATCACGTTTATGTAGTTGGACAACGTCCAATCGGTGTTGAACAGGTCAAAAAGCGCCGTCCACCAACCGCTCGTCTGAATCGCGAACGCGGGTCGGAACGAGCTCACAAACAAACCGAGCGTCGGCACGGTCCAGAGCACCACCAAAGCAATTACGATCAAGTATGCGGGCACCTTGCCGAGCCATTCGTAAAACCGTTTCTCACGTTCGGTCTTGAGCCGAACTTGGACCCCTGTAGTTGTTACTGTGCTCATTTCACCCTACCTCCGAGCCCGCATCTCTTTCATATTGCGAATCATGATCGGCAGCACCGCCAGGAACAGCAGGGTAGCTAACGCGCTCCCGCGGCCGAAGTGCC
>PUNW01000400.1 GCA_003552665.1 Spirochaetaceae bacterium
AGCTTGTGAGCTCAAAGCGCATCCGTGACCGCCACAATCCGCTTCGCCCGGTGAACTACTTCGACCGGGAGATCAGAAAGGATATGGCCGAGCACCGCAGAGAGAAGGTGTGCTTTGCCCGGCGGCCGGTGTCGATGCTGTGGCGTGCCGAGATCCCGACCCCACCGCACGCGCGCTACGCGAAGCTTCCCGCCTACGCGTTGGTGTGAGCCCGGGCAAACAGGCAGCCCTTAACCCTTCGCGGTGGTCGCTGCTGCCGCCGAAGCGCACCGCCGCGGGGCCTCCCGCGCTACCGCCTTAGGATAACACCAACACGGTGCGGGGCAGTTCCGAGGGGTTGACGTTGCGACAGGGTTGAGCTATATTAATCGTGCAAACCATATCGAAATCCGGTTTGCATCTTCCTACAGCACACAGGCGTAGGAGCTCATCGTTCGGGTATCGACCGCTGAGGACGAGGTGCGTTCACCGTTGATTCGCGCCGAGCCGATACGAAGGGTCGCCGCCCGGGGTGCGTCTCCAGCGAAGTGCTGTGACGACCGGGGAAAGGCCCAGGCGATGGCGCGCTAAGGTCTGCTACGGTGCTGCTGAGCCACGTGCTTCTGCAGTACTGCTCAGCCGCGCGCATCGCGGTGCCGGTTCGATTCCGGCCGGCCGGTGAAGGGGAATAGCAGCGAAGGAAAGGTAAGTTGCTATTTGAAAACAGAAAAGGGAAAGTTTCTGGCCCACTACTAAGTAAGGAGGAACAACCATGTTGTTTGCCGTTCTTGCCATTGGTGGACTGGTGCTTGGATTGGCCGTAACATGGGTACGCGCCGCTAATGAGCGTGTATTCATCGAGGACTGATCGCACGTGCGGTCACTTTCTGTACCGAGGGTTTTGTACTGAGGTGCCCTTCCGCTGACTGCTGCGGTAGCCGAAACGGCGCAGCCGGTCACGCCCGGAAGGGCTTTTTCTTGTTTGAGGACGCGTTCTGCGGCCTGCGTGTTGAGGTGCGTTTCGGGCGTGTGCGCCAACCCGTGTCAACAGCATGCGTGTCCGCTCAGGCGCATCGATGCCGTTAGTGTTCCGCAGCGCCGGTGACCGCGAACGGGTTGGTGTAGGTAATCCCGCCGGAGCCGTGAAGCTCGGCGCGTAGATACGAGCCGATGTTGGCCTGCTCGTGATATGAGAGCGTGCCGCCGCGCGCAATGTGGTGGCCTTCGGAGATCCAGGTGAGCGTGTGGTACCCGGAGCCTGAGACCGTGACGGTGCCGGCCTCAGGGTCGTGGTTGACGGCATCGATCACCGGAGCCTCGCGACCGTTGCTGAAGTAGAATGCGCCGCGTTCCATCGCCTCGCGGACGGCTTCGGCAGACAGCTTGGCGAGGGGAAAGACGTTGTAGGCGTGCCCGAGATGGCCTCGGCGGTGAAAATCGTCGTTGGCGAAGCCCCATACCGGACGGTCCGGCATCGTCGACCGTAGGATTGCGTCCCACAACTCGCGGTCCTGCGGGTAGCGGTCGGCCCGGTTGACAACCTCAAGCCCGATCAGGTGCGGGAAACGCTCGTAGTAATCGAGGTACCATTCGACCGGATAGTCGTAGCGGCCCGGATGGAAGAACACCGCCAATCCTCCGGCTCGTCCTATCGCTTCAAACACCTCCCTCTCGGTGACGGCGGTAGGGGGGAGGCCCATCCTGCCGATGATCGGGCGGTACCTCCGTCCGTTGATATTGTACTCGGAGAAGTAGCTGCCGATGTGGTGTGTGTCCGAGATCTCGTTGGCCGGTATCGCCGCCATCTCTAGGGCGACCGGATCGCGATCGTACTTGGTCCACGGCCAGGTCACATGGTTGTGGTCGGATATCGCGAGGATGGTGTAGCCCGCCTCACGGTACAGATCGATCACGCGCGCTACCCCGTGCAGCCCGTCGCTGTTGCGGGTGTGGGTGTGGAGATTCGCGCGGTGTTGGTGATGGTTTCCCCAGTCGACCCCAGCGTAAGGATTTTGAATGGTGATCTCGGGTTGCGGTGGTATCACTGTCGTCTCCAGTGGTTCGGGAACTTCCTCGGCTGGAGGGACTCCCGGTGTTCGGCAGGCGCTGAGCACAAAGGCGCTAAGTGCAAAAGCGCTGAGTACAAGGGCGGTAAGCATAAGGGCCCCGAACACGCGGGCGGTGACGGCGACCGGGACGGCAAGCGGTGAGCGCAGCATCGATTCAGGCAAGAGTATACAGCGAGCGCGGCGAAATCTCTTTCACATAGATATGGGTGAAGCGACCGCTGTCCTCATGGGGTTCGGGATTCTTCATCTGCCCGTAGGAGAAGAAATACAGAATATCGTCCATGTCGGAGCGCGAATAGGTCAGCGAATAGCGGACATAGAGGCGATCGTTCGGCTCGCTTTGTCCGAAGAACACCACCGCCTTGCGCGCGTCGGGATCGGCGATCTCCCGCAGGACGTGGCGTAGCCCCCCGTAGTAGACCGCGCGGCGGTCCAACAGGTGCAGCGTATTGGCGTGATCAAGGTAGTAGAGCTCGAAGACGCCGGCTTCCGAGGGTACGGCGGTGTTGACGCGGTGCTTTTCCAGATGTAGAAAATCGGTCCAACGGATTGTGTAGTATACCGCGTTATCTTTGATCCATCGGGTCACGCGTGGTTCCATGGTCGCGCTTAGTGTATCATATCGTGCGTTTGATAGACCACAACATCAGCTGCCGAAACAGGAGTCGATCGACATGAAAGAGCTCGCTCGTCATATCAACAGCGGATTACACCATGTAGGTATCGGGGTCTTCGATCTCGAGGCCACGACGAAATGGTATCGCACCGTCCTCGGCTTTCGTAAACAGGTGTACGAAACGACCGAAGACAGCTCGCAACTCGGCGAGCTCACCCGCGGTGAGGTATGGCAGCAGAAGCGGCGCCTGTTGTTTCATCCCTACGGCGGCGCGGGCGTGGAGCTGATCCAGTTCCTCGGCAGAGACCCGCGCGCGCCGCGGGCGGAGCTGGAGCTCGGTGATCTCGGTATCAGCGCGCTGCGCGTCAAGGTGGCGGACATAGAGCGCTGTTACGCCCGCTGGCAACAGAACGGCGAGACCGCTGTTACCGGAATCGTCGAGGACTACGGCGGATGGCGGAGCTTCTTCGCGCGTGACAACGAAGGCCGGCTGTTGCAGCTCGTTGAGGGCGAAGACTGGTTTCGCAAGCCCTCACGCAAGCGCATCGGCGGGGTGTGCGGAGCGCTCATATCGTGCTCGTCCAACGACGACGGGCGCATCCTGTTTGAGGATCATCTCGGCTATCAGGCTCCGGTTTACAACGAAGTCGGTATTTTCGGTGATCTGCTTGAAGTTCCCGGTGGCAGGAAACAGTTTCGGCGTATCCAGCTGAAACAAGGCTCGGTGCGCGTGGGAAGGTTTGCCGAGTATTTCGGGGCCGCTCGCTTCGAGCTCCTGCAGGAAGAAGGGTCGCAGCACCGTCATGCACGCGCAGAGCAGGTATGGGGTGACCCTGGGTTCGTGTACCTGGGGTTCGAGGTCGCGCCGCTTGACGCTGCCGCGGAGTTCTTCGTGCAGCGAAGCTATGAGCTCCCGGCCTTCCCGCAGGGCGTTGAAGGAAAACGGCCGCCGGCTCGATTTGCGATAATACGCGACCGTGATCGTCTTGCGCTGAAACTGATGCATACGCGCCGCCTGCCGCTGTTCGGCGGCCGGGTATCGCTCCCGCTGGCGGAGAACAACGTCTGGCGCAGAACGCCGCGGCGGATTATCCGGTGGTTGGTGTAGCGCCAGCGGTTCTGCCGCTCTGCTGCTCTACGGCTCTATAGCTCTGCGGCTCTGGCCGGCGCGCCGCGGGGTTCATGCTCCGGGTCAGGGTTCGGAGTTCGGCTCCTCGCGGCCGTCGTCGCCGATCATGGTGTCGCGCTCGGCGTTCTCGCCGATTGCGTCCGGCTCGGCGGTGATATCGGCATATACCTGTTGCACGATCGGCTCATACTCCTTCGGAGCTTCCAGGTATCCCCACGCCACCATCTGTGATTGAAACAGGCTTCCGTAGGCGCTGTCGTGGTAGCTCTGGATGATGTGCGGCACACCGCGTTCGGTTAGATATCCGCCCAGCAGTTGCGCCTCGGCCTCGTTATTGATCTCAAGCAGACGTTGGAATCGTCGGTTACCTGTCTTCCACATAGCGCACCTAGTGTAGCGGAAAGCAGGCTAACCTGACAACGGTGCTACGACACCGCACAGACTGTAGTCCGGCGAGCGCGCACGGCCCGCTGGCCTGCAGGCGGCCGGCGGGAGGAACCGGTAGGCGGCCGGCTCCGACGGGCAGGCAGCCGGCTCGGACCTGCAGGCGATTGGCCCGGACCGACTGACAGCCGGAGTAGCTCGGAAGGTAGCCGGCGCAGCCTGCCCGGCTCGCGGGTGATATTGTAGTTTTTGAAGGTGTTTTAGAATAATCCAAATGAGTAATTGTAACCAGTTCAGCCAGTCATATTTAACCCGTTCTTGACAAAGTCAGGGGGCTCGACTAAGGTTTAAGGCTAACATTAAGTAGAGTGGAGGAAGCCTATGCAACTGGTGTTGTGGTTGGGACTTCCTCTCGCCGGCTTAATTCTAGGTTGGACGATCAGATGGCTCTATGCCAGATTTCAACTGTCGTCTTCTGAACAGAAGGCGGAACGAGTACGCAGAGACGCAATAAAAGAGGCTGAAGCGCAGAAGAAGGAGATCATTCTTGAGGCCAAGGATGAGTTACTGCAGGAGCGCAATGCACAGGAGAAAGAGCTCAAGGAACGTCGCCTTGAGCTTCAGCGCTTTGAAAAACGTCTACTCCAGAAAGAGGAAAGCCTAGACAAGAAAATTGCTTACGTTGAAAAACAACAGCAAGGTTTCTTGGACCGCGAGAGGAAAATCGCCGAGCAGGAGGAAACGCTAAGCAAGCAGGAGCAAACCCTGCAACAGGAGCTTGAACGTGTCTCGGGCATGACTGCCGAGGAAGCCAAGCGTGTGCTTATGGCCTCAATAGAGGACGAGGCGCGGCACGATGCCCATACGGCGGTGAACAAGATCGAGCAGGAGGCGCACGCCACCGCTGAGAAGCAGGCGCGCGAGATTTTAGTCGGCACGATCCAACGCATCGCCAGCGAGGTGAACGCCGAGGTAACCGTTACTTCGGTCAGCCTCCCGAACGATGAGATGAAAGGCCGCATCATCGGGCGGGAAGGGCGAAATATTCGCACGCTTGAGACGCTCACCGGCGTTGATATCATCATCGACGATACACCGGAGGCGGTGGTAGTGTCGTGCTTTGATCCGGTAAGAAAGGAGATTGCTCGCCGGTCGCTCGAACGCCTCGTGTCCGACGGCCGTATCCACCCAACCCGTATCGAAGAGGTGGTGCAGAAAGTTACGCAGGAAATCAGCCAGGTAATCTATGACGAGGGTGAGAAGGCGCTCTTTGATCTCGGCATTCATCATGTGAAGCCCGACGGTATACGCGCGATCGGGCGGCTCTATTTTCGGGCGAGTTACGGACAGAATGTCCTCGCGCACAGTAAAGAGGTGGCGGTGTTCGCCGGCATGCTCGCAGCCGAGGTCGGAGCCGACCGCGACGCGGCGAAACGCGGGGGGTTGTTGCACGACATCGGCAAAGGTATCGAGAGCAACGGCGACTCCAACCACGTTGAGCTTGCGGTAGAGCTTGCGAAACGGCTCGAGGAAGACGAGCGGGTGATCAACAGCATTGCCGCGCACCACGGAG
>PUNW01000273.1 GCA_003552665.1 Spirochaetaceae bacterium
ATCACGGTCTGGTCGAGCAGCAACGGCTTGAGCATGCGCCGGCGGCCGCGGATCAGCTCGGCAAAGCGATGCTCGGAGAACTGCCTCCCAAGCGGCTCCACGCCTAGACGCCGCAGCCGGCGGGCGCCGGCCTCGTCCAGCTCCATGCGGCCGAACTTGCGCGGATCGTGGAAACGCAGTTCGCGCCCGTCGTCCAGCGACAATACCACGCGTTCGTACCCGCTGCGCTCCTCGGAGGGTGAGCACAGGTACAGCCGACCGCTCATCCGCAGATGAACGAGCAGCGCCGCCCATCTGCGCCTCCCGCTCTCTTGTGAGGTGTCGCCGGCAGAGCCGCCGGCTACCGGCAGCACGATGTACTTACCGCGTCGGCCGAGGCCCCTGATCTCGATGCCGGTAACCCGCCGGCAGAACTCGCGCGCGTTGCCCCCCACGGTGCGCTCCCAGATCACCTCACAACGGATCACTGACCGCCGCACGAGGCCCTGTCGTCTGAGCAACCGAACTACCGTCTCAACTTCCGGCAGCTCAGGCATCGCCTGAATCCAGCTCCTCGATACGCGGAGGGTCGGCCCCGGGTCGCGAACAGGTGATCGCCGCCACTCGCGCCGCAAACTTCAGAGCGTCTTCGAGCTCGCTGCACGAGAGGTTCTCCACCGCCTTGAGATCCAGCCTGCCACCGCGCTCGAGTGCAGCGAGAACGGCTCCGTGAAACGAGTCCCCTGCGCCGACGGTATCGGCTATTCCGCCCGGCGGCCGATCGGCGGCGACATCCACGCGCCCATCGCCGCAGATACCGATTGAACCTTCGGCGCCGCGCGTAACAACCAAAACCGGCGGGCCGAGTGCCGCCGCGCGCTGTATTGCGCGCTCCAGCGAATCGCCCGGGTAGAGCCACTCCAGATCGGCATCG
Organism: Spirochaetaceae bacterium; assembly: GCA_003552665.1. Lineage (GTDB taxonomy): Bacteria > Spirochaetota > Spirochaetia > DSM-27196 > SLAA01 > B1Sed10-166. The sequence continues at coordinate 914 of PUNW01000273.1, forward strand.
CTGAGCTTCAGAATCGAGCTTGCGGCAGCCAGGCGTTCAAACCGGCTGCGGTAAACGGCCGCGTCCTCGATCAAGGCCGGCCGGATGTTGGGATCGAACGACAGCACCCGACGTCCGCGTTCACGCAGTACAAGCTCGGTAATGGTATCGCAGGTCGGCGCCAAAGCCAGCGAGATCGAGCCGAACTGAAGACAGGTGATCTTGTCAGGCAACTTGGCCGGCAAATCGACCATTGCGAGCAGCCTGTCGGCCGTCGCGGCGGTAAAAAAGGCGTACTGTGCGTCGCCTGAGCCGTCGCGTTTCACGAAGGCCAGTGTGCTCGGAGCCTCCACTCGCTTGAGGTATGCTGTTGCCACGCGGTTCTGCTCCAGACGCGCCATAAACTCATCGCCGAAAAAGTCGGTCGATAGTTTGCCGAGGAAGCCGGTCTCAACACCCAGCCGTGCGATCGAGATCGCGGTGTTGAACGGGGATCCTCCGGGTGCCGGCAGGTAGGCCATTTTTCCCGAGGTCGTTTTCACCGGAATGAAATCCATCACCGTCTCACCACAGCACAGTACCATGCCCGTTGTCCTCCCTCAGTCGTTGTTCGGCAGCGGGACGCAAGCCGCGCGCATTGTACCACACCCGCGGTTTGGTTGGCACAGGCTCGCCTTAGTATCTTAGAGATGTTATGGTAACTCAGCCATCAGTGGCCGCACAAGCAAGGCGAGCCGCCCAACGCTACGAGCGCCAGGCGCCGGTTACCAACTTCTATCCCAATTACGGCGGTGAAGCGCGCATCGAGCGAATTGCCGAGATACAGCCCGTTCGTTTTCAGGAGATCATACCGCGCTACAATCTCTCTACCTCAGCTACGCGTACGCAGGGAACCGGACCGCTGCTCTACGACCTACCGAGCGGTTGGAGCACACCGCATGCAGACGCCGGCCGGCCGGGATCCGCACCCCCGCGGGCAGGCACTCAGCCGCTTGTGGCGCCGGCAGCGACCCAGTCGGCGGGGCATTCGGTGCAGCCGCGCTCCATGGCAGTGCGCGCCTACCTCAGGCAGATAGCCGCCGGTGCCGAGAGCAACCGCAGTGAAGCCTCGCCGCACGCGGCGAGCGCCGCGCAAAACGGCATCGCCCGCCGTGACGTGTCCCAATCTGCGGCCGCAGAGGGAGCAACGCTGGATATTTTGATCTGAAGGCGCCGCACCGCCTGACCGGTCCCTCGAGCTCAGATCGGTCCCCCAACAAGCTTCGCACCACTTCCGTAGTGCTATGCACTTTCCGTTACGGGCGCATTTCTGTACACTACCCGGAAGCCTCGGATACCAACAACAAAGCAGAGACCGCTGAACTGCCCTGGAGGGCCCTGCTGCTTGTGGAGTACCGGGTTCGCGAACAAGAAGAGGAAGGCAACCAATGCTGGCCGACTGTCACATGCACACCCACCTTTGCGGCCATGCCCAGGGAGAGCCCACTGAGTACGTCCGTGCAGCTGCAGAGCGTGGAATAGATCTCATTACCGTTACCTGCCATATCCCGATGCCCGGCAAAGGCTTCGGGCAGAGAGGAATACGGATGCGTGCGGAGCAACTCGCCGAGTACCGCTCGATGGTCTCTGAAGCGCAGGACCTCGGCCGGGAGCTCGGCGTAACGGTTCTGTACGGGATTGAAGCCGAAGTCTTTCCCCGCGAATCGGAGCTGGTCGCGATGGACCTCATTCTCGAGGAACAACAGTTTGACTTCGTGCTGGGCTCGTTACACCACCCACTGTCTATCTATCGCAGCCTCCTTCGCAGCGAAGGTACGCATACTCAGGATGCGATCGTCGGGAAATACTTCGAGGACCTGGCAACCGGAGCCGAGTCCGGACGTTATCACAGTCTGGCGCATCCTGATCTGATCAGGATCTACGGCACCGTGGACCCCTTCGACCCCGTCGAGTACGAAGAGGAGATTAAGCGATTCCTGGTAAGAGTCAGGGACGCCGGGGTTGCACTCGAGGTGAACACGAGCGGGTTCACCAAAGAGCTGTCCGAGATTCACCCTGCTCCGGTTATCGTCAAATGGGCAGCCGAGCTCGGCGTGTGCTTCACCCTCGGCTCAGACGCTCATCGTCCTCGGTCAGTCGGTCAGTTCTTCGATGATGCCGTACGTTTGCTTGGTCAATACGGGGTACGGCAGCACCGGTACTACTGCAGCGGGGAACCGGTGATCTGCGACCTCCCTATGGTGGAGGCAGGACGAGCCTAACATGCGCATACTTGTCGTGCTCGGCCACCCACGTCTCCGCAGTTTCGGCGCCACGATAGCGGAGGAGTTCGCCGCTGGCGCCAGGGCTGCCGGTGCCGCAGTCAGGTTACTGCCAGTCGCGGAGCTGGAGTTCGATCCGGATGTCCACACCCCCGATCCGCGCGACCAGGAGCTGGAGCCCGACTTGCAATCCGCCCAGGAGTCGATACGCTGGGCGGACCACTTAGTGTTCGTATACCCCACCTACTGGGGTGGGATGCCGGCGCGGCTCAAAGGGTTTCTCGACCGCACCTTCACGCCGGGTTTCGCGTTTCAGTACTTTCACGACGGGGCCGTACGGCGTAAGCTCCTGCGAGGAAAGACGGCGGAGATCATCACAACGATCGACATGCCCCCCGAGGCGTACCGGGCACGCTATCGGCAGCCGGGGGTTGAAGCGTTGCGGAGGGCGGTTTTGCGATTCTGCGGGGTTCAGACTACGCGCATAAGCCTGATCGGGCCTGTTGCCGGCTCTGCCCCTGAAACGCGCGCCGCGTGGCTGCGCGAACAGTACCACGCCGGTGAGCGCAGGGCTCACGGCGCCCGTACAGGCCTGCAGCGCAGCGCCGTGACCGCCGCGCGGTTCGCCGTTCGTCATCGGGTTTCACTCTACATCGCGGCGGTCGCGGCGCTACCGCTTCTGCAGTATCTGCTTCGGATTGTCGAGGAGACGGCGCGCGATATTCCGAGTCTGTTGGTACAGTTCCTTGAAGCGCCGGCGGCGCTACTCGGGTGGGCACCGGCCTTGATCATGGCCTCCGAGTTGAAGAGCACCGAACCGGCCGCGGAGCCGCGCCGGAGCGAGGATCGATACAAGGCTGCAATAGGCACCGGCGTCGCGGCCGCGTTGTGGGTGTTCGGGCTCCAGCTGTTTCTGTACGGGCTCGAGCAACAGGTGTGGTTTCTGCTCATCATGCTCGCTGCAGGGAAATCGCTGCTCAACGAGCTTTCGTTTCGCCGCCGGCGTCCGGAGTCCTGGCACGAACCGGAACGTGCGGTGGGGATTGCGCTGGTCTTCGGGGCGAGTTGTATGCTGCCCCCGCTGGTGGCGCAGGTTACCCTGTGGGGTTAGCCGGCCGGCACGGTCCCCGGCAGGTTTCAGAAGCTCAGAAGCCCGGAAATTCAGAGAGTCAAAGGCTCAGAACACTCGCTTGACAAAACACTCCCAAAACCGAAACACTCGCTACTACCGTGATACGTTGCAACACCGATTGTTCGATTGACGCCGAGGTTCACCGGTCGCGGCGGCACGCCGACCGGAGCGGACGCGGTGTGAAGCGACGGTCGTTCCTTGCGGTGCTTGTTCTGTACCTGCTAGCAGGCCCGGCTGCCGTTCACGAGCAGTTGCACCCCGGCGAACCGCAGCCGCAGCCGGAACATGCATCCGGTTTTGAGCTGAGTTACGGCGACGGATACCGCATTCTGACCGTGCTCAGGCCCCATCCCGAGGCAGAGCAGCCCAGGCGATACCTTCTGCTTGAGCGGGGCCGCGAGGTCCCTGAGCGGCATCGCGGGCTTCCCCGCGTGCGTATACCGGTTGAGCGCGCGGTTACCGCCGCCGCTCCGCTGTTGGCCCAGTTCGAGATTCTCGACGCCCCGGACCGCGTGGTGGGTCACGACAACACCAGGCGTATTTACTCAGAGGCATTCCGGCGGCGCAGCGATGAGGGCGAGCTCACAACCGTGGGTGAGCCGCCGCAGATGAATATTGAACGAGTGGTGTCGCTCGATCCGGACGTCGTGCTGATCAATGCGCTCGGCCCGCATAACGAAACCAAGCACAAACTGCGCGAGGCGGGATTACCGGTCATGGTGGTCGCAGACTGGCTCGAGGATGATCCGCTCGGCCGGGCGGAGTGGCTGCTGGTGGCCGGCGTTCTCCTGCAGCGCGAAAGACAGGCTGCCGAGTACCTCGAGGAGGTTACAAGCCGCTACAACGAGCTTGTCGAGAAGGTGCGTGGACCGCTGCAGGACACGCATCGCCCGGCAGCACTGTTGAACGCACCCTTTCAGGGGGCCTGGTCGGTGCCCGGAGGCGACAGCTATATGGCTCGCCTTCTGAAGGACGCGGGCGCCGAGTACCCATGGTCGCACCGCGGCGGGCGAGGGGCCATTCATCTGGAGCTGGAATCGGTTCTCGGTCACGCGGCCGATGCGGAGATCTGGTTGAATCCGGGCACTGCCGAATCAACGGTTGACCTCCTGCGGCTGGATCCTAGGCTACGCGCCTTTCGGGCGCTTGAAACCGGGCAGGTGTACAACTTCACGGCACGAACCCGCCCCGGCGGAGCCAACGATTACTTTGAACGTGGTGCGCTCGAGCCGCATCACATCCTGGCCGACCTTATCCATATTGTGCATCCTGAACTGCTGCCGGAGCACCGGTTGAGGTATTTTCGTAAACTGAGGTAGCAATGCCGGCGGCGCCGAAGAATGCATATATCCTGCTCGTAACCGGGTCAACGCTGATCGCGGCGGC
>PUNW01000386.1 GCA_003552665.1 Spirochaetaceae bacterium
CTGAGCTCAAGCGCTTCACCACCCAGTGGGACGATGAGGCTTACAACACCGTCAGCGGGCAGTCATCGAACAACTCCATCAGGCTGACGGCCGAGTTCATGCAAGCCGTGCTGGACGACGGCGAGTGGGAGCTTACCGCGCGCACCGACGACAGCTTCTGGAAGAAGATCAAGGCGCGCTCGCTATGGGAGCAGATCTCGCGTGCGGCCTGGAGCTGCGCCGACCCGGGGGTTCAGTTTCACTCCACGATCAACGAGTGGCACACCTGCCCGGCCGACGGGGAGATACGCGCCTCCAACCCGTGCTCGGAGTACATGTTCCTCGACGATACCGCCTGTAATCTGGCATCGCTGAACGTGATGCGATTCTACGACAGCGAGTCGGGAGTCTTCGACGTCGATGCCTACCGCCACGCGATCCGTATCTGGACGCTTATCCTGGAGATCAGCGTCGTGATGGCGCAGTTCCCGAGCAAATCGGTGGCGCGCAAGAGCTACGACTTCCGCACCCTCGGCCTCGGCTACGCCAACGTCGGCACCTTGCTGATGGTGATGGGTATCCCCTACGACTCCGAGGAAGGGCGCGCCATTACTGCAGCTCTCACCGCGATTCTCACCGGCGAGAGCTACGCGATGTCGGCCGAGATGGCGGCCGGCGTCGGGCCGTTTCCGCGGTTTGAGGCCAACAAAGAAAGCATGCTGCGCGTGATCCGCAACCATCGGCGCGCGGCCTATGCCGCACCGAAGGAGGAGTACGAGGCGTTGAGCGTCACGCCGCAGCCGATCGACCCCGACTACTGCCCCGAGCCGCTGTTGGCGGCCGCTCGTGAGTGCTGGGACGCGGCGCTCGAGCAAGGGCAGAAGCACGGTTTTCGCAACGCGCAGACCACCGCAATTGCGCCGACCGGAACAATCGGGCTGGTGATGGACTGCGATACCACCGGCATTGAACCGGACTTCAGCCTGGTGAAGTTCAAGAAGCTCGCCGGCGGCGGCTTCTTCAAGATCATCAACCAGTCGATACCGCCTGCTCTGCGCAAGCTCGGCTACAGCGAGGAGCAGATCGCCGGTATCGTCGCCTACTGCGTCGGTCACGGCACGCTCGAAGGTGCACCGGGCATCGACGAGGCCGCCTTGAAACAGAAGGGATTCGGCGATGCGCAGCTGCAGAAGGTGCGCGCGGCGCTGAAGAGCGCGTTCTCGTTGCACGACGCCTTCGGGCCATGGCTGTTCGACAAAGAGTTTCTTGAAAACACCATCGGTGTACCGGAGGCCACCTACTCGCTCCCCGGCTTCAGCCTGCTGCGGCATCTCGGCTTCAGGGACGTGCAGATTGAAGAGGCGGAGATCTACGCGTGCGGGCAGATGGGTGTGGAGGGCGCACCGCACCTGAAGGTGGAGCACCTGCCGGTATTCGACACCGCCAACCCCTCCGGGCGCAGCGCGGTGCGGTCGATCAGCTGGCAGGCGCATGTCGAGATGATGGCTGCGGCGCAGCCCTTTGTGTCCGGCGCCATCTCCAAGACGATCAACATGCCGAACGGCGCTACGGTGGATGACGTCAAAGGCGCGTATATGCTCGCCTGGCACCGAATGCTCAAGGCGATCGCGCTGTATCGCGACGGTTCGAAGCTGAGCCAGCCGTTGTCCACTTTCGCGGGTTCGGCGGACTCGGTGGCGGCCGCGATCATGAACGCCGAGCAACGCCGGCGCAACGGCGAGCTTACGCTGGACGGTGTCCTGAGGGCGCGCGCCGAGGCGGCCCGAAACGGCGCGACCGCCGAACGCACCGGGAGCGCCACGGCTGCGGCCGACACCCAGGGTGACGCGGCCGAGACGCGCGTTCACACAGACGCAGCCGGCCGGACCGGCGCGGGTGAGGGCGGCGGAGCGCAGTCTGCGCAGCCGCAGTCGCCACAGTCCGGCCAGCCGCCACGGTCGCAGCAACCCTCCCCCTCCAAACGGCGGCCGCTGCCCACACGGCGGAAGGGGTATACGCAGAAAGCCAAGATCGGCGGACACAGCCTCTTCCTGCGCACCGGTGAGTACCACGACGGCCGGCTGGGAGAGATCTTTCTCGACATGCACAAGGAGGGCGCCGCGTTCCGCTCGCTGATGAACAGCTTTGCGATCGCGGTATCGCTCGGGCTGCAGTACGGCGTCCCGCTCGAAGAGTACGTAGACGCGTTTACCTTCTCGCGCTTTGAGCCCAACGGTATCGTGCGCGGTCACGAGAACATCAAGATGAGCACCTCGGTGCTTGATTTTATCTTCCGCGATCTGGCGTTCACCTATCTGGGGCGCAACGACCTGGTGCAGGTCTCCCCCGACGATCTGCGCCCCACCGACACGGGGCATTCGCCGGAGGAAAGCGCGCCGGCGCAGGGACAGCGCAGGCGCGCGGGGCAAGCCAAGGGCACGGCAGGCGAAGAGGAGCGGGGTCGTAGCTACCGGGGTGACCGGGGTGCGGATTCCCACGCCCGCGAGGGAAACACAATTGGGTTTGTCACCGAGCCTGCGGGTGTGCGGCGCGAGCAACCGAAGGCCGGCGGCGCCGGCGGAGCAGACCTACAGCCGGGCGCTGAGGTACGCAAGGCACGCATGAAGGGCTACGAGGGCGACCCCTGTCCGACCTGCGGGCACCTGACCCTGATCCGCAACGGTGCTTGCATGAAATGCATGACCTGCGGCTCAACCACCGGCTGTTCGTAAGGGGTTTCAGCATGTTGTTGGCGATGAACCTGGGAAACAGCTCGCTGGCATGCGGTGTGTTTGACGGTGACAGCCTCGTAGCGCGGGTGCGTGTCGTCAGCTCGGTGGAACGCACCGCCGATGAGTACGAGGCGTTGCTGCGGGCGGTCCTTAGCTCAAAAGGGGTGCGCCCTGACGACCTGCACCGGGCGGCGTTGGCGAGCGTGGTGCCCGATCTCAACGAAGTTGTCGGCGGCGCCGTGGAGCAACTGCTTGGGAGCGCGCCGTTTGTGGTGAGCCCGTTGGTGGAGAGCGGCTTGCGGTTCGCTACCGAAAACTACCGCGAGCTGGGGAGCGACCTCCTCGCTAACGCCGTCGCCGCGGTTGAGCTGCATCAAACCGGGTGCATAGTGGTGGACTTCGGTACGGCGCTGAGCTTCACGGTTGTGGATTCGTCGCGCTGTGTACGCGGCGCGGCGATCGCGCCCGGGCTGCGGGGCGCGGTGCACTCGTTGGTGAGCGACACCGCGCAGCTGCCGCATGTTGAGCTGCAGGCGCCGCCGAGTGCTATCGGGACCAACACGATTCATGCCATACAGTCTGGGATTGTCTACGGTTATGCAGGCATGGTGGACGCCATCGTGACCCGCATGCAGGCTGAGCTCGAGGAGCGGGCGAAGGTGATCGTCACCGGCGGTATGTCGCCGCGCATTGTCGATCAGATCACCGTGGCCGATGCGCGCGAGCCCGATCTGACGCTGCATGGCGTGCGCCTGATCGCCGAGCGCAACCGTTAAGCGCACCTACCGAGGGTCCCCGGCCGTTCGGTCTCGGGTGAAGTCTGCGGACCGCCGCGCCCCAGACCGTCGCCTCCAAGCTCCCCAAGCCCTTAACGCAATGCTCGGCTCGGCTTACAGCCGGTCGAGGGCCTGCGTGAAGTCGGCGATCAGGTCGTCGACTGTTTCTATTCCCACCGAGACGCGCACCAGATCATCATGGACGCCTGAGGCTTCAAGGACATCGGCTGAGTGGTCGTGGTAGATCGTTGATCCGGGGTGGATGACGAGCGTCTTGCAATCACCGAGGTTGGCGATCTGCTTCGGCAGACGCAGGGCGTTGATGAGCGCAAAGGCGCGCTCGCGTGTGCCGAGCCTTAGGGACAGAAGCGCGCCGTAATGCGGCCTATAGAGCCGTTCGGCAGTCTCATGCCAGGGGCTCGAGGCGAGACCGGGATAGTTTACCGCCGCGACCCCGGGGTGGTTTTCGAGCGCCCGCGCGAGCGAGAGCGCGTTGCTGCAGTGGCGTTCCATGCGCAGCCCGAGGGTTTCAATCCCCATCGATTGCAGATAGGCATCGAACGCCGAAGCCAGATTGCCCAGGCTTTGCACCACCAGCTGTCGTGCGGTGTACAGGAACGCAAGCTCCTTCCCGACCAGCGAGGACGCTTTGCCGAGGTCCGGGTCCGGGAACTCGCCCCAGTTGAAGCGGCCGGTATCGATCAGCGCCCCGCCGATGGAGTTTCCGTGACCGCTGATGAACTTGGTGGTGGAGTGCAGGACGAGGTCGGCTCCCACCTGGTGGGCGTCGAGCATGAACGGGGTGGTGAGCGTACTGTCGACGACCAGCGGGATCCCGGCGGCGTGCACGGTCTCGGCAACCGCCGGAATGTCGGGGACATCCAGCTTAGGATTCCCGATCGCCTCCAGGTACACGAACCGTGTGCGGTCATTGAGGGCGGCTTCAAGCTCGCCTTCCCGGTCCAGATCGATGTAGACAACCTCCAGCTCGTAGCGCGACATCAAAGCGGTAAACAGTCTCCGGGTTCCCCCGAACAGGCTGGCGTTCGAAACGATCCGGTCGCCGGCGCGCGTGAGCGTCATGATAACCGTCGCGAGGGCCGCCATACCGGAGGCGGTTGCAATCGCTCCGCGGCCGTTTTCCACCGCGGCCAGCCGTTCCTCGTAGGCGGCCACGGTTGGGTTGCTGATGCGGGAGTAGATGTGCCCGGGCTTGTGGCCCGCGAAGACGTCTTCGAGCTCGGCCGCCGTCTCGTAGGCAAAGCCGGCGGACGCGTAGATCGGGGTGGTTGTTGCGCCCTGAGCGCGTCCGGGCCGGGAGCCCGAGTGCACCGCGCGTGTTGCGAACCCATCCTGTTGTGCCGGCATGAGGGAGCCTCCTGTCTGTGTGCCGTGTTCAACGCAAGAGATACTGGCGTCTTCAATCTTTACGGAAGCATACCATGTTAGTCAAGTTGCACCTTCGCGGGCCGCAGTTTCTTTGACCGCAGAGGGCGCTTGATGGTACAGTACAGCTCGCCTGAGCAATCACCGAGACAGGGGGGGAGACGCATGGCAGGGTCGGATGAGTCTGAGCGGCCGAAAGCAATTCGATGGGAGAACAACGAGCTCTATCTGCTGGACCAGACGCGTTTGCCGGTTGAGGTCGTCATCGAGCGGCAGGACACTGTTGAGCAGGTCTGGGACTCGATCAAGCAGCTGAAGGTTCGCGGTGCACCGGCAATCGGCGTCGCCGGGGCGTACGGGCTCGTGGTGGCGATGCAAAACGAAAGCGTGTCCGGCCGGGACGCGTTCCTGGCCGCTCTCGAACAGCACGCGCGCTACCTCGACAGCTCCCGGCCTACAGCGGTCAACCTCCGGTGGGCGCTCGAGCGCGTAGTGAACACCGCTAAGCGGAGCGATGCGGCGTCGGGGACCGCGCTCCTGGAGGTCATCACCGGCGAAGCGGTCGCGATTCACCGTGAAGATGAAGAGCTCTGCCGCAGTATCGGCGAGCACGGCGTCGATCTCATCGGTGAAGGCAGCGGTGTGCTCACCCACTGTAATGCCGGCCGGCTTGCGACCTCGGAATACGGAACTGCCACCGCTCCGATGTATCTCGCGCATGAGCATGGGGTGCGGTTTCGGATCTATGCCGATGAGACACGGCCGCTGCTCCAGGGCGCGCGGTTGA
>PUNW01000231.1 GCA_003552665.1 Spirochaetaceae bacterium
GCACCGGGTCGATATACTCAACCGTTCGACCGGCCGTCACCAACACCCGCCGGCCGGCGAGCTCGGTTGACCCAATCGTCCTTCGCACCGTAGCAAAGATGAGCTCGTTCTCGGCAATCTTCGCCTTGCCCTCCTCCATCCGCGGCGCAAGCACGGTGATACCTCCAGCCGCGAGCTTATCGAGGTTCTCGAGCACAGTCGGGTGCCGGTACATCGGCTCATGCATCGCCGGAACCACGATCAATGGGATGCCCTCCCCGATCGCGGTAGTCACCACCGTCGTGACCGGAGTGTCATCGATGCCGGCTGCAATCTTGCCGATTGTATTAGCCGTGGCCGGCGCAACAAGCACCAGATCCACCTTGCCGGCCACGTTCCCGGCGAGGCGAATATGTTCAACATCGCCGGTGAGGCTGTCCACGACCGGGTTCCCGGTCGCCCAATGCATCAGCTCGGGATGGACGATGCGAGATGCGGCCGCCGTCATCACCGGATGCACCGTGGCCCCGTGGCGCATCAGCAACCGCGCCAGATCCGCCGCCCGAACGGCGGCGACGCTGCCGGTCATACACAGCGCGATGCGCCGGCCGGATAGCGATGTGCCGTGGCCGGCGGTTATATCAAGCGATGGGTGATCGTTCATAACACCGGTATGCTACCAGAAGCGCGCGCGCAGGCCAAGCGTTTCAAAGGTCGGATAAAAAAATACTTGTATCCACAACCTATTGCCCAAAAGAAGTCGAGTCTGTATACTGAGGATATGAATAGCGACGCGAGAGACCATTTGATCGCTGAGAACACACATTTTCTGGAGCAGCTCGAGCGCACCTTGATCGATCTGCCGGCCGAGACCTACTGCCGCAGTGAAGGTCCGTTCGTGCGCGGCGGGATCGGCAAGCACGTGCGCCACGTGCTCGAGTTCTACGGGGCGCTGCTGAGCAGGGTTCCGGTGGATTACGATGCACGCAAGAGGGACCCGGATCTCGAGACGGTACCGCAAGCCGCGGTTGAGCGGATCCGCAGTATAGTCGCGCAGCTGCGCGCGCTGGGGTCGTCTGACCCGAACGGGCAACCCGCCGGCTCACCGCTCACGGTAGTCTGCGCGCCCGGCGACGGCGAAGCGCAGACCACGACCAGCACGGTGGAGCGCGAGCTCCAATTTCTCTCGAGCCACACCGTCCACCATCTGGCGATCATTGCGATTATCATGCAGTACCTCGGCGTTGAAGTCCCTGCGGATTTCGGCGTGGCGCCTTCGACGGTCGCCCACGAGCGGGCTTCACGCAACGGCGCGTAACAATTCGCGCCCGGCAGACCCACGATGTGCACCGTAACCTGGACTACCCGCGCGGACGGCTATGACCTGTTCTTCAACCGCGACGAGCACCGCGCCCGCAGCACGGCTCAAGGCCCTCAAACCCATTCCCGCCCCGGCGCACGCGTCATCGCACCGGTCGACCCCGACGGCGGGGGGACCTGGCTCGCAGTGAACGAGCACGGCCTCAGCCACTGTCTGCTCAACTATTACGCCGCCGACGCTGCGGCAGACTCGCTCAGGCAACACGCCGCCTCCCTTCAGCTCGAGTCTGCAGGCCACGTCCCGCTCACGGCGCCGCGCCATTCCCACCGCAGCGTCGCGCCTCACGGCCGCGCGCCGCGCAGCCGCGGTCTGTTGGTGCTCGAGCTTTCAGACTCGGGGTCAGCTGAAGAAACCGCCGAACGCCTCGAACAGACCAACCTCGGCGCCTACCTGCCGTTTATTCTGCTGGTATTCGCGCCCCAATACGAGCCTCGTGGGTATCTGCATACCGGTGCCACTCAGCTCGAGCAGATCGCTCTCCGGCCGCCGCTCACCACCTCGGCCTTTCAGCCGGCTGAAGTGCGAAGGCGCCGCAGCCGGGTATACCGGGAGATGCTGGCCGCCCATGCCGATCCTGTGACCGCCTTAGAACGCTTTCACCGTTCAGAGCTCCCTGAGCCCGGTCCGTTCGCGGTCGCGATGAGGCGGGAGGAAGCAATGACGGTGAGCCTCAGCCACGTCTCGGTTGACGCGCGCCGCGCGCTCTTTCGTTACGCCCCCGGCCCGCCGGCCGAGACGCCGTTCACCGAGCGCCTGGAGCTCGGACGCACGTGAGGGCCCTGAGGAACTGCCCCGCACCGTGTTGGTGTTATCTCCGGCGGTAGCGCAGGAGACCTCGCCGCCGCCGGGCAAAGCACACCGTCTCTCTGCGGTGCTCGGCCATATCCTTTCTGATCTCCTGGTCGAAGTAGTTCACCGGGCGGTCTCGGTAGACGGGTGCTTCATCCTTCCCACACCTCCTTCTACCTATCTCATACCGCCTCGAGCGTCACAGCGCTTCGCTTAGCGCAGCAATTTTCCCAACACGGTGCGGGGCAGTTCTGTCAGCGCGAAAGAATGCGTTTGCCGAGAACCGAAAGGATGAAGTGTTGCAGGCGCTTGATCTCGCGCGTGCCGGACGGTGTGTACCCGGAGAGGTCGAACGCTCGCAGCAGCCCGCTGAGCGCGATAAGCTCGAGCGCGAGGTGCACCTCGCGGTTGGTCAGCCCGTCGCGGCCGTTATCGGCACAACGCGGATCGAACCGGACGTAGAGCCCGCGCGTTCCGGCCGCCGCCGTGCGCATCGCTCGCCGCACCACCTCACGCACACCCAGCAGATCTACGTCCTCCATCGTGTAGGCCTCGATCCGCAGGCGCCTGATCATCGCCTGCTCGGTCGGGCCGGCGTCCTGCAGGCAGAGAAAGACCAGGTTCTCGGCCGAAACCCGCGATTCCGCGCTCGCTTCGCCTGTGGGCGACCTCAGCGAAGGCGGCTCCAGCAAGGGCGACTCCCGCCCCGCCAGGCCGGCCCCGGGCTTCTCCCGCGCCGGCTGGTTTCCCGCCGGCCGCTGGGACGTAGACTCGGACGCGAGCTCGGACGCCAACAGCTCGGCAGGCAGGTCGGGTCGCGGTGAGATCCACAGCATTCCCAACGGCCCGTGCTCGCGCGCGGCAACCCGGCGCGCAAGCGCGCCATACGCGGGGGCGGTCAGGCGTTGCGCTGCGGCGATGACCGGGAGGATCTCGGGGCTCAGAGCTTTCTCCCAGGTATCGGCAGGACCGGTCGCCCCGAGCTCGGCCTTTGCCGCCGTATAGCCTAACGCCCGCAGCCCGGGCCATCGTTCAATATCTTCCAGAATCGGCGACCGGCCGACCGCGAGGAGTCCAGTGCTGTGTCGGCTAAACTGCTCGCGGCCCACCGGCCGCTTCTCCACATACCCGGAAGTCATCGCAGCGAGCAGGGCGGAGTAGCTCGGCGTGAACCGAACCTCGTCGCCGAGGCGTAGCGCTCCGGTCTCATCGGCGGCCGGACCGGCGTCGAGGATCAGGTGGTCGCTCGAGGCTCCCACAATCGTAACCCCGGGGGTGAGCGGCTCGAGCCCCGATACATCAACATCTTCGCGCCCGATATTCAGAATCGCACGCAGCCGCTCGCCCCGGTCGGTGAAGCGGGGCTTCCCACCGAAAGCGTCCTGCCCGCTTTCGCCGATCGGCACCGACGGCTTGCGCTTGAGCTCGATGATCTCGGCTGCAACCACGAATGCATCCTGCATTGTCCCCGGCCACGGCCGGCGCTCAATCGTCTCTCTGCCGAGCAGAATCGCCTCCCCTATCCGCAGGTGGTTTACCTCCGAAGGCATCTTACCGGCGGCCACCAGCGGCAGCGAGGACGAGTTCCCTCCCGATATCAGGTCGAGCTTGAACCCCAGCGCGTCCTCAACGCGGTGGGCGTGGTCGACGAGCGCGCGCATGTTCTTCTCAGTCGGCATGATGCCGCCGTAGCAGCTCAGGTTGGTGCCGATGCCGGCGATTCGGACCCCGGGCAGCTCCGCGATCCCGCGCGCCGCCGGCAGCAGGTCGTCCGGCCAGAGCCCCTCGCGCAGGTCGCCGAGGTCCACCATCAGGATCACCTCGTGCAGCCTGCCGAGGTTCTCAGCCGCCCGTGCCAGGCTCTGTACCACCGAGACCTCGGAGTTCAGGCTGCGATCTACCGAGGCAACGATCTCACCGGCTCCCGACAACGGCGGGATACGCAGCAACACGATCGGCGCGAGAATGCCGCCCGCGCGCAGGCGGTGAATGTTCTCGAGGCGTGACTCGCCGATCGCGTTCACGCCGCCGTCGAGCATCGCGCGCGCCACCTGCGGCATGCCGCAGGTGGCTTTCGTGACTCCGGTTACGCTGATTCCGTGCTCAGCGCACAGCGTGGTCACCGCGCGCGCGTTGGCGTAAATCTTGTCGAGCTCGATTGTAACGCTAGGTCCGGCGATAGGATGTTCCTCCCTTTTGCGCCGGCCCGCCTTATGCCTCTGCCTCGGCGGGTCCCACCTTCTTGGTCGGCGTCCAGCGCGCGTACCCAATTCCCAGGTAGCCGTAGGCGATCGAGATCAGCGGCGTGATCCAGTTGAAGAACGCAAAAGCGGCGTACGCCAGAGGGTTTATGCCGAGCACGCCGAACATGAACGCGCCGCAGGTATTCCACGGAATCAGCGGTGAGGTGATCGTTCCAGCCGATTCGGTGATACGGGAGAGATTCTTCGGATGAGCCCCGATCGCCTTGAAGGCATGGTTGAACATCCGCCCCGGCAGGACGATCGCGAGGTACTGATCCGCGGTCACCAGGTTCGTGAAAATCGCCGTCAGGTGGCTCACCAGCGAAATGTGACCGTAGGTTCGCGCCTTTCTGAGAATCGCTTCCAGAATCACCGCCAGGAAGCCGCAGTGTTCCAGCAGCCCGCCGAGACTCAGGGCAGCGAGAATCAGCGAGATCGTCCACATCATGCCGTCGAGCCCTCCGGCGGTCAGAAGGTCGTCGACCGTTTCAACTCCGGTCTCAAGGGCATAACCGTAATGCATCGTGTTGAGCACCGAAGACAGATCGGCACCCTGCGTGAACATCGCCGCGAGCCCCCCGAGGATCGCCCCGGCGATCAACGCCGGCAGAGCCGGAACTTTGGCAACGATCATCACAATCACCAACAGCGGGACCACCATCAGCAGCGGGTTGATCCAGAACGCCTCCCCGAGCGTCGCGGTAATCTCGGCGATTCCGGTAGTGTCGATCGCCTCGGCTGCGAATCCAATCCCGATGAAGGCGTAGATCACGAGCGCGATCAGGAAACCGGGAATCGTGACTATCAGCATGTGACGGATATGCTCGAAGAGATCGGTGTCTCCCGCCGACCCCGGCGCGAGGTTCGTGGTATCGGACAGCGGCGAGAGCTTGTCCCCGAGATAGGCGCCCGATATGATCGCGCCGCCGACGAGCCCCGGCGGCACGCCCATCCCGGCGCCGATACCAACCAGCGCCACTCCTACCGTACCGGCCGTCGACCAGGAGCTGCCTACAAAGAGCGCGACGATTGCGGTGATCAAAGCGGCAGCCACCAGAAATATCCTCGGCGAGAGGATCTGCAGCCCGTAGTAGATCATGGTGGGAACGATGCCGCCCTGAATCCAGGACCCGATAAGCATGCCGACCACCATGAGAATCAAAATTGCCTGCATCCCGGTCATGATTCCGCGAAACAGTCCCTGCTGGATAACCTCCCAGCGTATCCCCATTCTGATCGCCACCAGCGCGCCGACGGCAACCGCAA
>PUNW01000160.1 GCA_003552665.1 Spirochaetaceae bacterium
AGAAGCCGCATCACGCGCAGCAGAAAACTGATGTTCTTTTCGCGTCCGATGCGGCCTACCATCGAGAGCACGTGTTTGTCGTTTGGAATGCCCCGCCGCCGGCGCACACCGTCGAGATCCGGCACGGAGTCAAGATCGCGAAGGTCGATTCCGGTCGGAATCACGTCGATCGGGGCATTGATGCCGTACTCCAGAAGCTCCTCTCGTATTCGCACGCTCGGCGATACCACACGTTGGCATCGGCCACAGAAGCGTTGCGAGATCAGGCGCACCAAGTATCGCGACAGCACGCGAGGCAACGGCATGTAGTGGGTGTACTCCATGAACAGCGTGTGATAGGTGTGCAGATGCGCTACCCGGCAGAAGCGACTGATTAGAATGCCGAACGCGCCGATATTTGCCGGTACTTGCGAATGGACGATGTCCAGGTCTAATCGAGCGGCCTCGCGGAAGACACGAAGCGATGGGAACGCGAAGCGGCGCTCGGTCATCATCTGAAACAAATACGGTTTCGACGGAAACCGAAAGACTTGCGGCTCCGGATCGTTGCGGCCGAAGTAGCGCGGGCAAAAGAGGTACACGCTGTGTCCCCGGCGCTCGAGTTCACGCCGAAAAAGCTCGATCGAGGTCACGACGCCGTTAATCTCCGGCTTGTAGGTGTCGGTAAAGATTCCGATTCGCATACTGCCTCCGGTTTGTTCGACCCGTTTAGTGTAGCCGCTATACTCGACTCGGCGCAATGCGGCCGGGCAGACTCAACCGGAAACGTCCTACCGAAAACGCAATAAGCGCAATAAACGCACACAAACGCACAAAACCTCTTGCCAAAATTAAATAACCATAGTAATATGACCATGGTGATTAAGAGGTGGCCCATCAACTGGGAGGAAGTTGTATGCAGATTGCGGCCGGCGAGTTCAAGGCCAAGTGCTTACAGCTGATGGATCGGGTTCACCAGACGCATGAGCGCATCGTCATCACAAAGCGAGGAAAGCCGGTCGCGCAGTTGCTCCAGCTCGAGGACGACAAGCCGCGGCCGGTGATCGGGAGGCTTCGCGGCACGGTCACGCGCTGTACTGATGTACTCTAACGAACACGGTCTCGAGGCTGCGGTGGTGCTCGATACGCACACCTGGGTCTGGGCGATGGAAGGCGCCGAGCAGTTGTCCTCGAGCTCGGCCGTCGATCTCATTGAACGCGCTTCCGAGGCCGGTAGGCTTTACCTGTCGGCGGTCTCGCTGTTTGAACTTGCGGAGCTTCAGCGCTCCGAACGAGTGCAGTTTACGATTCCGCTCGACGACTGGGTTCACCGGGCTCTCGAGACACCGGGCTTGACGGTGGTGGAGCCCGGGGAGCGTGTATCGCTAGAAGCGGCTCGGCTGCCGGGCAACTTCACCGGTGATCTCATCGACCGTTTCATTGTATCTACCACGCGCACGCTCGGCGGCATTCTCGTAACCGCCGATTCCGAACTGACGGCGTACGCCGGAGCCGGGCATCTCGCCGCACTTGACCCCACCTCCACAACCGATTCCCCCTCGGCATAACACCCCGGTCGAGTCGTAGGCGACTCGCACTCACTCAGCCGCAGCAACAGCAGCAACAGTTCTTGATTCTTTAGATGCTTTTCGTTAGCCTCCTGCTGTATCAGTATGGAAAGCGGCGCACACACGGCACTACTTCTCGGAATCGATATCGGCTCCACCACCGTCAAGGCGGTTTTGCTGGATCCTGCGGGTGAGCAGATCGTGTGGCATCGGTATCTGCGTCATGAAGCGGAACAGCGCGCGGTCACCGAGCGCGTGCTGCGAGAGCTTGCAGAGTACTGTCCGTGGCGCCTCGTTCAGCCGATCTTCACCGGCAGCGGTTCGCGCGATATCGCCGAGCGGTGTGGCTTGCCACATGTGCAAGAGGTGGTCGCAAACAGTCTGGCGGTGCGCACGTTCTTCCCCGAGGCGCGTGTCGCGATCGAGCTCGGCGGGCAAGACGCGAAGACCATCTTTTTCCGGCACGACCTCGAGACCGGGCAGTTGGTTGCGTCGGATATGCGCATGAACGGCAGCTGTGCCGGCGGGACCGGGGCGTTCATCGACGAAGTCGCGAGTCTGCTGCAGATCGCCCCGGAGCGGTTTAACGAGTACGCCGCCGGCGGCGCGGAGGTGTATCAGATTTCCGGGCGCTGCGGTGTGTTCGCTAAAACCGATCTACAACCCCTGCTCAACCAGGGCGTTTCGCGCGAAGATCTCGCATTGTCCACCTTCCACGCCCTCGCTCGCCAAACCGTCGGTGGGCTCGCGCAGGGGCTCGAGATCGTACCGCCGGTGGTGTTTCAGGGCGGCCCGCTGACCTTCAACCCGCGGCTGGTCGAGGTGTTTGCCGAGCGCCTGGGGCTCGATGAATCACAAACGCTGGCGCCCGCGAAGCCGGAGTTATTTGTGGCGCACGGCGCGGCGCTCGCGGTGCCGGTCATCTTTCCCGAGACCGAGGCTATTACGACGCTGGACTTTGCCGAGCAGTTCATGGCCATGAACCGCGACAGCCGCCGGTGGGGCCCCGACGCGGCGGACGGGCTCGACGCAGAGGACGCAGAGAACAACCTGCAGGCTCGCTTTGAGTCGATGCCGTTTTTCGTCGACGATGCCGACCGCGAGGAGTTTTTTCGACGGCACAAGCGCATCGAGGCGGGGCGGCGCGAGTTGCCTGCCGGTAGCACCCGGCCGGTGTATATCGGAATAGATGCCGGCTCCACCACCACCAAGATCGCGCTTATCGATGAGCACAACGAACTGCTCGACTCGGCGTACTCATCCAACAAAGGGGAGCCGCTCTACGTTGCGGCCGAGCTGCTGCACGACCTGCTTGCCCGCTACGAAGCCGAAGGCGTGACGCTCGATATTAGGGGTCTCGGCACTACCGGTTACGGCGAGAAACTATTTGCCGCCGGGTTCCGCGCCGATTACCACACGGTGGAAACCGTAGCGCACGCGCGCGCGGCGCTCAGCTGTGAACCCGAGGCCGGCTTTATTCTCGATGTCGGCGGGCAGGACATGAAGGCAATCCGCGTGGTCGACGGCGTTGTAACCGGTATCACGTTGAACGAGGCTTGCTCGGCCGGTTGCGGCTCGTTTCTCGAGAGCTTCGCGGCAACCTTGGGAGTTCCGGTTGATGAAATCGCCGAGCGCGCTTTCGCTTCCGAGAACCCGAGCCGCCTTGGGTCGCGTTGCACGGTGTTCATGAACTCCTCGATCATCACCGAGCAGAAGAACGGCAAGACCCCGGAAGATATCATGGCCGGACTCTGCCGCTCTATCGTGGAGAACATCTTTACCAAGGTTGTGCGGGTCGCAAACTTCGGGATGCTCGGTGAGCGTGTTGTGGTGCAGGGCGGCACGTTCGAGAACGACGCGGTGCTTCGCTCGCTCGAACAGTATATCGAGCGTCCGGTTGTGCGAGCCCCCTTTCCGGGGCTCATGGGGGCAATCGGCATCGCGATGCTCGCACGCGAGCACCAAGCCGCGGTCGGAGCCGGGAGTTCGGCGTTCACCGGGCTTACGAGCCTCGAGAACTTCGGCTTCGAGCGGCGAACCGGGATGGTCTGCGAACTGTGTTCAAACGCCTGCAGCCGCACCGTGGTTCGCTTCACCGGAGGAGAACAGCTTGTAACCGGTAACCGCTGTGAACGCGGTGCCGCAGTATCTTCGGTCGCACCTGCTCGCTCGGGATCTCCACGGGTGAGAAATATCATGGCCGACCGCGAGCGGCTTCTTCTCGAAGCCGGCCAGGATACACGTATTGAGCGCCGCCCGAGCGCAGCCGGGCTGCGTATCGGAATCCCGCGTGCGCTTGAGTTCTGGCAGAGTTTGCCGTTCTGGCGCCGTTTCTGGACTGCTATGGGTCATGAGGTAGTGCTCTCGGGAGCAAGCAGCTGGGATCTCTACGAGCGCGGAATCGCTTCGGTTCCGTCGGACACGGTCTGCTTTCCGGCGAAGCTGACACATGGGCATCTTCACGATCTTGTCGATCGGGGGGTAGATCGTATCTTTATGCCGATCGTGAATCGCACTCCTCCTGAGCATCCGAATACGCAGAGCGATCATGTGTGCGCAGTGCTAAAAGGGTATCCGATCGTGCTTGAGGTGAGCGACGAGCCGGAGGAGCGTTTCGGAGTTCCTCTGGACCGACCGCTGTTTCATTGGGTAAACGAGAAGGTGCGGCGCCGGCAGATCGTCGACTGGGTGACGCGAGAGTTTGGAGTTGAGGCGCGCGAGGTAGCGGCCGCAGTCGACGAGGCCGCCGAGGCGCAGCGACGTTTCGAGAGCGAACTGCGGAGCAAGGGTCGGGAATTGCTCGAGGAGCTTGAGGGCACGGATCGCTTCGCGGTGGTGCTCGCGGGCCGTCCGTACCACACCGACCGAATCGTGAATCACGATCTTGCGAATTACTTCACCGACGCAGGTATACCGGTGCTTACGGCCGACAGCCTCCCGGATCTCGACCGAGTAGACCTCAGCTCAACGCGACCGGAGCTCACGATCAACTACCACGTGCGCATGTTTGCCGCCGCGCTGCGGGTGGCCGAGCATCCTAACCTGGAGCTGGTGCAGATCGTAAGCTTCGGTTGCGGTCACGACGCGGTAATCACCGACGAAACAACTCGGCTGATGGAATCGCGTTCCGACAAGACGCCGCTGGTTCTCAAGCTCGACGAGACCGAGGTCAAGGGTCCGCTGCAGCTGCGGGTGCGGTCGTTTATCGAGACCGTGACTGCGAGACGTGCTGCGGGGCGGTTTTTGTCGCGACCCGCGAACCCGGCCGCAGGTAGCCCCACGCGAGATCCGTCCGAGGCCGGCACGCATGACCCTTTCCCGGTGAAGTATCTCAAGCGGCACAGGAGTACTCGCGTGATCTTGGCCCCGAACGTGACCCAAGCGTTCGCGCAGGTCATCAGCGCCGCGATTGGAGCCGAAGGTTACAGAATTGCTCCGGTGCCGATGGCCGACCGCCGCGCGATCGAGCTCGGCAAGCGCTATGTGCACAACGATATGTGCTTCCCGGCTCAGGTGAACGTGGGCGAGATTCTCCGAGCGCTGGAGACCGGTTTCGTGAAACCCGATGAAGCGGTGTGCGGCTTAGCCAAAGCGCAATGCGACTGCCGACTCGCGCATTATGCAACCGTGGCGCGCAAGGCGCTGGATGAGGCCGGTTATCAGCAAGTCCCGATCATCACGACCGACGACGACACCAAGAACATGCACCCCGGTTTCAGTCTTAGCCCGCTGTTTCAGCTGCGGATGGTCTGGGGCTTGGCGATTATCGACGCACTCGAGGATCTGAGGCGGCAGATTCGCCCGTACGAAGAGATGCCCGGGCGGATTGATGCGGCCTTCGAGCACGGCATAGAGCAAATCGCCGAAGGGCTTCGCCGTTCGATTAAGCAGGCGCTCTCGGCGTTCGAGAATACGGTCGGCGAGCTGTGCACGGTACCGCTCACCGACGAACCCCAGCGGGCAAAGGTCTTCATCATCGGTGAGTTTCTGCTGAACTTCCATTCCACAAGCAACTTCCGAATAGAGCGCTACCTCGAAGCGAACGGTATGCAGGTAGTGCTGCCGAATATTCTCGATTCGTTTAGACGCG
>PUNW01000281.1 GCA_003552665.1 Spirochaetaceae bacterium
CGAACTGCTCTAAGAGCTGCTCGCGGCTGTCAGATTTGGCCGGCATGATTTGTACCTCACCCAATTGTGGGCGAAGCGTATCCCGAAACGCGCCCGGGTTTCAACAAGCTTCGCACCAGTTTCTAGGGGGTAACCTTCAGGATGAGGATTGCGGCGCCGCGCGGGGGGATCGTTGCGCCGGTGAGCCGCGACCGGCGAAGCTCCGCTTGCTCGTCAAGCAGATGCGTCTCCACGGTGTTCCACGACACTCGCCCACCTCGGGTAGCACCCGGCACGGGGAGGTTCAGCCGGCAGGGCTCACCCCCGGTGTTTAGGACTACCACTGCCGCCTCTTCGGCGAGCACGCGAGCGTACGCGTAGAGACCGGTGGTGTTTTGCGCCTGGAGGCGCTGGAAGGCCCC
This sequence comes from Spirochaetaceae bacterium, assembly GCA_003552665.1. Lineage (GTDB taxonomy): Bacteria > Spirochaetota > Spirochaetia > DSM-27196 > SLAA01 > B1Sed10-166. Next base: position 402 of record PUNW01000281.1, read on the forward strand.
TCTTCGCAGACTGCGGTGTGTGTGCCGCAGGTGCGCGAGCGTCCGGATGTGCGCTCGAAGCTCCCGATCACTCTCCGCACTGTCCTGCGGGTTAGGCTGGGCGGGAAAACTGCGCCGGCAGTCAGGGTCGGCTCCGCCGGCCATGCCGAGCTCATCGCCGTAATAGATGCACGGGGCGCCGGGGATCGTGAACAGAAAGGTGAACGCGAGCCATACGGCGCCTCGGTCGCCGCCGAGGAGCGACAGGAGGCGCGGCGTATCGTGACTGCCGAGCAAGTTGAGCTGAGCCTGCACCACCTCCTCGTCGTACAGGCTCATCACACGGTCCATCTCGGCGGCGAACTGCGTTGTCGAAAGCTTGCGAACTCCGTGGCCCACCGCCTTGCAAAGGTCCTGGTCGAGCGTGGCGCGTCCGAAATAGCCGAGCGCGGCGCGTGTCACTACGTAGTTCATGACGGCATCGAACTGATCGCCGCGCAGCCATCGTTCGGCATCGGTCCAGATCTCACCTACGATGTAAGCATCGGGGTTCGCCTCCTTGACCACGCCGCGGAACTCTCGCCAGAACTCGTCATCGTCGATCTCAGCCGGAACATCGAGGCGCCAGCCGTCGGCACCGCGCTGCATCCAGTACCGGGCGACGTCGAAGATGAAGCGCCGCACCGCCGGAGTAGCGGTGTTGAGCTTCGGGAGCGCCGGCAGGTCCCACCAGGCCGCGTAGCCATACGCTGCGCGGCTGCCGACGCGCCGCGCCCGCCGCATGCGGTTTCCGCTCGGGTAGGCATGCGGTCCGGCCCCGGGAGCCAGGAACTCGGGGTTGAAATCGAACCAGTCGAGATACGGGGATGAGCTGCCGTTCTCAAGCGTGTGCTGAAACTGGTAGAAGCCTCGACCGGTGTGGTTGAAGGCTCCGTCCAGCACCACGCGCATGCCGTACTCCTCGGCGCGACTCAGGAGGAGGTCAAATGCCGCATCGCCTCCGAGCAACGGATCAACGCGGTAGTAATCCTGGGTGTGGTAGCGGTGATTAGCCGTCGACTGGAAGATAGGGTTGAGGTACAGCGCGGTGACGCCGAGGTCATGCAGGTACGGCAAGCGGTCGACCACTCCGTAGAGATCACCGCCTTTGAACCCGCTTGCGGTCGGCGGCGCATCCCACGGTTCGAGGTTACTCGGTTTGTGAACCTTTGCGTCAGAGCCGATCGCGAAGCGATCGGGGAAGATCTGATAGAAGACGGCGTCTTTGACCCAATCGGGTGTGCATATTGTCGTCATACGTTGGGATGGTCCGTGTTGTGATGCCGTAGTGGTGCGAACGGTGCTGTTCCTCAGTCGAAAAAGCGCGGCTGGTAATCGTCACGTATCGAGATCAGCTCGCCGTGGCTACGCTCGTCCGACTCGAGCCCTTGATACTCGAACTGCACGTATTGATCCGGCACCTCATCGGTATGCCAAACCTCGTAGCGGTACGGTTCGCCGGTGTACTCGTCTGTATCTTCGTAGGTCATGCGCTCGGTGTCGAACGTGCCTGCTTCCACCGTTGTGGTCTCGCGCGTAATGTCCGCCGCCGCGCGCCACGCTTCCCAGTCCTGATCGCGCGTAGCGAGCTGTTCTTCCTCTTCCTGGTAGAGATCACGCTCTCCTTCAGGAATCTCGCGGAATTCCACCTCATCGGTGTCGGGGTCACGGAACGCGATCTCGGTCACGTCGTGGTCCGGGTTCAAGCGCGCCTCGTACTCGAACTCAAACGGCTCATCGAGGTCTTCACTGTCGATGCGCACACGGAGATACCACAACGAGGACCCGTCGGCTTCGCGGGCCAGGAGGGCGCGCTCGCTTTCCACCTGGGTTTCCTCGCCCTCGTAGCGCGAGGTAATGCGCCAGGAGGTCCCGGTGCCGACCTCAAAGGTATCGGCGGGATCCTCGTCCCAAACGAAGCCGAAGGTATAGATGTACGCGGTCGCGAACATGTGTTCGGGCGCGAAGGCGAACGCATCCGACGGCATGAGGCGGCGTTCAGCTTCCGAATCGAAGAGGTCCGCCATCCCCACGTCGTCGAGAGTCTCGCAGGCGCCGAGCAGCAGCACCGAGAGCGCCAGCGCAACAAGCCCCAATCCACGCCGCTGCAGCCGGGGGCGTCTTCGCGGTGATCTCGCGCCCCGGTCCAAGGAACCAATCCTGTGATTCATCTCCAACCTCCCTAATCTTGGTTTAGTGGAATATCATCATAACCTGATCGGAGCGCTAGAGGAAACAGGGTTCCGGCCTCAGACCGGGTGTAATTTATCCGAGCATTGTGGTAAAGTAATAATATTGGTGCGAATCTTGTTGTGCCATTAGGCGGCAAGGAGGTATTGATGGGAGTGCTTGACGGGAATGTGGCGGTTGTTGCCGGCGGGACCGGAAGCGTCGGCGAAGGTATTGTCCGCAGTTTCCTGCGCGAGGGGGCCGAAGTTGTGGTTCCCTGCAGAAGCGAGCAGAAACGGGAGCGCCTTGTCTCGTACGTACAGGATGTAGCCGGGGATCGACTTCATCTCTACCCGGCAATCGTGAGCGATGAGGAGTCGGTGCGGGACTTTCGCACCGCGGTCATCGATAACTTCCCGCGCGTTGACCTCGCGGTGGCGAGCCTCGGCGGTTGGTATTACGGCCACAGCCTGCACCGCATGACCTTCGACGACTGGAACCGCGTCATGCACGATCATTTGACCACTCACTTCCTGTTCCTGCGAGCCTTTGTATCGCTGTTCCACGATCACCAGAACCAGACCGGCACCTACGTCATGATCAATGGGGGTGAGTCGAAGATTCCGGCTCCGGATTCCGGAGTGGTCTCGATTGCGGCAGCGGCACAGAAAATGATGAGCAAAGTACTGGCAGAGGAATCGAGCGGTACAAACATCCGCAGCTACTCGATCTCGATTATGAATCCGGTTAAGACACGCAATCGCGGCGGGAACTATCTCGATGAATGGATCTCGGCCGAGCAGCTCGGGCGCTACCTCGTCGAGCTGCAGGCGCGCAAGGTTCCGCGCACCGACCAGGTCAGCCACATCCTCCGCACCGTGAGCGACCTCAAGGTCGCCGGAGTGGCGCTGTGAGGCCGAGCACCAAAGTCCGGCGGCAACGAAAAACGCAAAGCCCTGGGGAGCGGGGAGCTGCCCCAGGGGCGAAGACCGGTTGCGGGTGGGCTTAGACCACCTGCGGCAGGAAGAAGGCCACGGCGGTGAAGTAGATCAACAGGCCGGTGATGTCTTTGATCGTGGTGAGGATCGGGTCCGAGCCGGCGGCCTGATCGAAGCCGAGCTTGATGAGGACGAACGGGACCAGGAACCCGAGTGCGATCGCCAGGGCGATTGTAAGCCCTAAGGCCAACCCGACCGCGAGGCCCAACCCGGGTACACCCTGCCACACCGCGGCGACGACCCCGCCGAGCGCGCCGAGGATGATCCCGATGCCTAAACCGTTGACTACCTCGCGGAGCCAGTAGCGCACGAAACGATTGATGTTGATCTGCCCCAGTACGACCGCGCGGGTGAAGATCGTCGACGACTGTGTGCCGACGTTTCCGCCCATGTCCATGATGACCGGGATGAAGATCGCAGTTGCGACCACAGCCTCGAGCGTCTCCTCGAACGCTTCGATCACTGCGCCGGCCATCATGCCGCCGGCCAGGGTCAGCAGCAGGAACGGAATGCGCACCTTCGATACATGCCAGAAGCTCCCCTCGAGCAGGCCGCGGCTGCGGTCCGATTCGCGCTCGGTGAGGTCAAGCAGGCCGGCTTTGTCGAACATGTCGTCGGTGACCTCCTCGCGGAGCACGTCCATCGCGTCGTCAGCGCTCAGCACTCCCACCAGCCGGTTCTCGGTGTCGAGCACCGGAAGCTCGAGGAGATCGAGGTCCTGCAACAAGCGCGCCGCTTTCTCCTGATCGTCGTTTGTGGTGACCGCCGCCGGTTTGGTGTCCTTGATCAGGTTTTCGATTGTGGTGGTCGGATCGGCGGCGATCAGCGCGCCGGCCGGTACAACGCCCTCGAGCCTGCGAGTCTCGTCGGTGACGTAGACCGCGTTTATCGTGAGGTCGCCGCCGTTCTTCCGCCTGCGGATACGCTCGATTGCGTCCGAGACGGTCATCTGCTTCTTCACATCGACGTAGATCGGCAGCATGATGCGCCCGACAGTATCGTCCTCATAGCCCATCAGGCGGGTAGTGATCTCACGCTGCTCTTTCGGGAGCTGCCCGAGCAGCCGCTTGGCAACGGTCGCCGGGAGCTCGTCGAGGAGATGCACTCGATCGTCAGGATCGAGGGCTCCCAGCAGCTGAACCGCCTCCTCGCTTGAGAACGACTCGACGAGCTCACTCTGATCGCTGACCTCCATGAGGTCGAATACATCGGTCGCAAGATCCTTCGGCAACAACCGAAAGACTACCGGCAGGTCGCGATGATCGATCTCCTTCAATCCTTGGATGATTTCCGCCGGGCTCAGGCTGCGGAGATACTGCTTCACCGGGTCGAGGTTCTTATCGTCAATGTGCTCGCGGACGTAGTCCCGAAACTCCTGTGTGATTCGATCCATTGTGCTCATAGGTCTGCTCCTCCCGTGTAGGATTCATGGTTGAGATTGATTTGTGTGACGCTGTGTCCTGCTGGTCCGATAGACAAGACCTGCGCCTACAGTGGATGCGAACGCAGGCAGTAGGCTCCCGGGCCCCGTGGCTGACCCGCCGGACGACGGGCGACTGTGGGCCCGGCAATGCACGCAGCGGTACAGTGTTACCGCGTGGTGTTACCGAGGGGAAGAAGCCGCGACGCCGGCGGGCGTGGTGCGAGAATACGATCCAGGGTCGCTGTCCATGCGCTCACCTCCCGCCTGCCATCGGGTGGTTTGGGCGAGCAACGCTCGGCCTCCGATGACAGCATCGCCTCTGGTCGGCGCCGGCTGTGCCCCGGTCCGCGCGTGCGCGCCCGCGAGACCGCGGCCATAAAAAAGGCCTTTCCCGACGATCTGCCGAGAAAGGCCTTCTCCGTGAGCCCGAAGATTTCAACAACGAAGTCTCACGTACGAGCCGGCCGGCGTTCGCCCGGCTCGCGTGGCGCCTTCCTCGTTACAAGCTTTGGCACTGTACGGCGTACCCAGTGAGCCGCATTATGCAGATCCTTAACCCGAATCTGCCTGTTCAACCCTTTGGCGTCTTTCGACGTTTCAGGGCAGCGGCGTGTGTCCG
>PUNW01000265.1 GCA_003552665.1 Spirochaetaceae bacterium
ACCTAATCATTCACGAGGAGATGCACTCCACGGTCTGGATAGACGGACAGAATGTGTACAACGAAGAGATCGCTACCTTTGTCGGAGACGAGGGGGCCGCTCGGTTCGTGCGCGAGAAGCACGGCCCCGATTCAAAGGAGTACCGAGCGATTGCGGACGGGCGTGCCGACCGCCGCACCTACCGGCGATGGATGAGCGAGCTGCACGGGCGCCTCTCGAATGCGTACCGGCAGCTGGAAACGCGCCGGCAACGGCTGCTCGCGAAAGAGAACATCCTCGCCGACGCTCAGGAGACGCTGCGTAGGAACTATGACTCGATGTTTCGCACCGACCGCTACCGGGGCGCCGCCGAACGCCCGCTCGACAACGCGCGTGTCGACGCCAGTTACAAATATGGCGGCGACTTGTCACTGTACTATGACCTGTACGAGATACTCGATCGGGATCTGGCTGCGGTGGTAGAGCTCATAAGGCAGAGCGAGATGTACCCCAGTGCGCCGCGCGCGTTCATCAGGTCGTTCGTAGAGCAGGGCCGGCAGCTGTGAGAACCGGCCCTCCGTGATGACTGTGACGGGCGACCAGGCCGCTCTTCAGGCGCGCGGCGCTCAGCGCCGGCTCCGGACGCGCCCGCCTTTACCGTTCACCCCGCCGAACAGCAGCAGGTAGTACTGCTCTGCATCGATAGTAAGCGGTTTTACGATCACCCGTGAGCCGCATGACACAGGCCGGCGACAGTTCGACCCGATCGGCGGGTGGATCGCCATCGTCCGCTGCTTGAGGTGCGCGCGATGGATTGCGTTCGCCAGACGGCAGCGGCGGCACGCCTGTGTGGTTCCGCAGCCGTTCGGCGCAGCGCCGGCGTGCTCGCAACCGATCAGCTCGCCGAAGCGTTTGTGGAGCAACCGGGCGCGGCGTGACGCCGACGCGATGCGGCAGAGTTCCCAGCAGACGGTTCATCTTTCGAAGTATCAGATCGCGGGGCGTACGGCCGGCAGGCAGAAACTCCGTTCGGCCGGCGTCCGGTTCCGCTTGCTCTCCCATCTCGAGATCCTTGTTGTGATTTTGTGATTACTTTTGCGAATTGGACGGAAGTGTAGCATACTAGGAACTAATACGCAACGCTGTGATGAATTCTTCCCGCTGCTCAGCAGGTATGCTTCGCAAGTAGTGGCGGGGGTAAGGGGGTAAGCTTTACGTTGACAGCTCATGAAAAGTGCGGTTAACCTATTGCCTGAGGCTAAGCTGAGACGGGCACAGTCGGATATGCGGCGCTGATGGCGAACCAGAGCGGGCAAGGCATAGGCCAACCAGATCCCGAAACGCCGTGCGAACAACGCACCTTGCTGCTCGTCGAGGACGAAGCGCCGGTGGGCGCGTCGAAACGAAAGTGGCTCGAGCGGGCCGGGTACCGGGTCGTGGTCGCCGGCAGCGGCGAACAGGCGGTGGAGCTGGCTGCCGGGCATGCGGATATCGATCTCGTTCTGATGGATATTGTGCTCGGCGAAGGGATAGACGGCGCTGAAGCGGCTCGTCATATCCTGCAGAGCAAAGATATCCCGCTGTTGTTCCTCACCGCCCACACCGAACCCTCCTATATTGACCGAACATACGGGATCGCTTCATACGGATACGTCGACAAGAGGTCCGGCGACGCTGTTCTTCTCGCTGCAGTCGCGGCGGCGCTGCAGCTGCATGCGCGGCGGCAGCCTGACTCCCAGCACGAGCCTGCCGGCGAGCGCACCATGGCAAGAGCGCCGGCAGCCGCAGGCGGCTCCGCCCGCCGGCGCGAGCAGGCGTTACTCAGCGCATTGCCTGACCTCATGTTCGTCCTCGACCGCGAAGGCCGGCATATCGATTATCATGCCGGTGACCCCGCGAGCCTGTTTTCACAGCCTGAGGCCTTTATGAACCGCTCGGTCACCGAGTTTCTTCCGCCGGAGGTAGCAGAGTTGTGGCTTCAGTCGCTGCAGCAGGTGCTGCGCAATGGCGAAACAGCGGTGTTCGAGTACAGCCTTGAGATTGCCGCCCGGCAGCGCCATTTTGAGGGGCGCATGGTACCGTGCGGTGCCGACGAGGCGTTGGCGGTCGTGCGCGATGTCACTGAGTGGAAGCGAGTTACCGACGAGCTTCGCGCTGAGAGCGCGCGGTTCAGACAGCTGTTCAGGGACGCGCCGGTGGCGATTGCGCTCGTCGGCTCGGATGATTGCATCGTGAGCGCCAACGATATATTCCTCGGTATGTTCGGATACGAGCTCGACGAGGTGCGCGGGCGCAACATTCGCGATTGCATCGTTCCGCCGGAGGCCCAAGCGGAAGGAGAAGCTATCTTCCGGGCGCTCTTTGAAGCCGGGGAGAGGGTATACAGCGAGACACGCCGCGCGCGCAAGGACGGCACCCTCGTCGAGGTAGCGCTTACCTGTACGCCGATGTACCTCGACGACGGCGCGTATGCTTACGCGATGTATCAGGACATCGGGGAACGCAAGCGCGCCGAGTGGGCGCTGCGTGAGAGCGAGGCGATGTTTCGCTCGATCACCGAAAGCACCTCCGATATCGTGTTGCTGCTCGACCTCGAGGGTAGGTTCTTGTACTTCAACCCGGAGCAGCCGGCGCTGGTCGGCGTATCGCCGGCCGAGCTCCGCGAACGCACGGCGTTTGATTTCGTTCATCCGGAAGACCGTGAGCGGGTTATGAATGCGTTCCGCGAGTATGTGGCCGGCGGTGGAGAGATGCTCGAGCAGACATTTCGACTGCTTACGGGAGACGGCGGATTCGTATGGATGGATTCCCGCGCTACCTTGTTGCGCGATGAGGATGCGCGCTCGACCAAGGTGCTGGTGGTCAGCCGGAATGTGACGCGCTACAAAGAGTACGAAGAGCGCATTGCGGCCCTGCTGCGGCAAAAGGAGATACTGCTCAAGGAGACGCACCACCGTGTCAAAAACCACATGGGGTCTATCGCTTCGTACCTCGCCTATCAGGCCGACGATCAGCACGACGAGTTTGTGCATCGCGTGCTGCGCGAAGCGGCGAGCCGGGCGCAGGGCATGATGGTGCTGTACGATCAGCTGTATCGTGCGGAACAGCAACAGGTCTTGAGTATCCGCGATTATCTGGTTCCGCTGCTCGAAAAGACAGTGGCCTTGCTCCAACCGACCGATGCGGTGACGGCACAGGCCGAGATCGAGGATTTCGAACTGCATTCCAAACTGTTGGCGCCGCTTGGGATGGTGATAACGGAGCTCGTCACCAATTCCATCAAGCATGGGTTTCGGGATATGGGTAGCGGAGCGATTACCGTCTCGGCCTACCGGCGCGATGAGAAGGCGGTTGTGGTATACAGTGACGACGGCAGCGGCATGCGTGACGGGTTCGAATCGGAAGACGGCGGCGGTTTCGGGCTGCAGCTCATCGATATGCTCGTCGAACAGATCGGCGGCGCGTACACCTCATCCGGTGACGACGGGGTGGTGTACGTGATCGAGTTTCCGCTTTCAGGTTGACAGGTGGGGCGATGGAGTTCGAAACACTGGAGCGCAAGCTGGCCGAACACGGTGCGCGGATCGGCACGCTGAAACAGAAATTGTACCGCACGCTTGCCGCGCATTTGCCCGAGGAGCTCGAGATTCGGGCCGCAGGCGAGGGGCTGTCGAGCGCCAACGGCAGCTATGCGCCGGTGATCGTATCGCCTCGTTCGGTATACATAGCCGCGGCTGCGGGCGTCGGCGGAACGGCTGAGCTCGTGGAAGTGGCGCGTGAGCTGATAACCGGGGTAGAGGTGAGCGGAAAGATTCTCAGAAAGCTCACGATCCACACCGCCACGGACCGCTATGTGGTCGGAGCGATGAGCAAGCGCCAGGCGCTGGCGATCGCCGAGGAACTGAAAGCGCAGTAGCCTCCGGCCGACCGAGGCGGGGCCGCGATGGGCCGTGGCCGTTCTGTTCCCAAGGCTTCCTGACGGAGTTCTCGGCAGCCTTCTCTCGACTATGGTGTTATAATAGCTTACATGTACAGTCATCAATGTCTTCGTGTTCTCGCGTTGGTGCTTGTCTTCGGCTTCGGGGCAGCGTGGATACTGGGTTTGTCCGGTGCCGTTGCTCCCGTGGTGCTCAACCTTGACGCGGACGTGGGTATTGACGCCGAGCCGAGCGTGGTTGATGAAACCGGCAGAGCTGAGCAGGCCCGGGACGCCGGTGCCGGTGCCGGCGCCGGGTTTCCCGGTGAACGTCAAATCCAAGCCCTGGCACGGGCTTATCCCGAGCGCATCATCGAAACAGAACTGCGTGAGGGGCAATGGGCTGCGCGGATCGACGATACCTGGTACTACTACGCCGAAGGGCGGATGCTGCCGCGTGAGCTCGTAAGCCGCTACGATGAGTTTACGCCGCTGCGCCTGAGGCCCTACGAAACCGGACCAGCTGAGCTTCGTGAGGTGGACGATGAGTTCGCCGAACGCCTGCGTACACGCGATCGCGAGCGCGCTGAAGATCCGCCGACGCGTCACAACGGCTTTCTCGACGCCCTTTACCAGGTGAGTTCGGCGCGCGAAGCCGAGCAGCGGATGGTCCGAATCCGCTTTCTGGGTCTCAGCACCCGGGTGCATCCCAAGATCGTCGAGCCGCTCGAACGCGTAGAAGCTGAGATCCGTGATTCAATGCAGCACGACGCTGAGGTACGAAGTTTTGTGGAGTCGTTGCGGACGGCGAGCGGTTTCTTCTGGCGCGAGATTGCCGGTACCGCCTCGCGCAGTTATCACAGCTATGGGATTGCGATCGACCTCATACCCCACTCGTATGAAGGACGGTACGGCTACTGGCGCTGGGCCAAGGATGCGGGCATCGAAGAGTGGTGGGAGCTACCGTTCGAACGCCGCTGGGAGGTGCCGCAGCCGGTAGTCGATGCCTTTGAGGCCCAGGAGTTCATCTGGGGCGGCAAATGGCTGTCGTTCGACCCAATCCACTTTGAGTACCGACCCGAACGATTCATCCTCGGCGGCTACCGGGATTGACCACCGGCCGGGCTCGTATTCGACCTTATTGGGACCTATCGGCCGGTGTTCCTGCTCCTGATCGGGCTTCTGGTGCCGGCAGCGTTCGCCATGACGCGGCTCGGCGCGCACGAGCCGCCGAGCATGAGTGCCGCAAACTCATAACCTGACTCATAACCCGAGCGGGCTTTGCAAGCAGCGCCTGTAGGGCGTACTATGGCGCGAGTCGGAGGGAGACAATGTCGAAAGGAAGCACGCGAGTAAGCGAATGTAAACGCGCGGCGGCGCGGCTCAACCGGCTGCTCGAGTATGTCTTTGAATATGCGACGCGCAAAGGACTGATTGACCGCCCGTTTGAGGCCTACGACGCGCTCGCGGAAGAGTGGGCCGACTACGCTGAAGGCTGGGAGGGGCAGGTGCGGGGAATGCTCGCCTGCGCGGCAGTCTTCGGATCCCGTAGCAGGGTTTCCGCGTTCCTGCGCGCTTCCAAGAGGATGCTCCCCGAGGATCTGCTCGGCATGGTACGCAGGTGGCGTGAGCGGCCTTGGGTGTTTGCGGCGTGCGAGCTTCTCAGTGCATCTGAGGATGACCTGGTCGAGGTGGCGCCACTCGGGGACCCTCCGAGCAGTTG
>PUNW01000136.1 GCA_003552665.1 Spirochaetaceae bacterium
CCGGTCGCTGTGCGGAACCACCGGCTCATAGCCGCCCCTGCCGACGGTGGACATGCGCGCCGCCGGGATGCCGCGCTCAACGAGCGCGTCGCGGATCGCTGCCGAACGAGCGGTGGACAGCGGCATGAGCGTCTGTGTTTCCTCGTTCTGCCAGACTTCGGTCGGCCGGTGCCAGAGCAGCCGCACCGCGTGACCTTCGAGGTCGATTCGGTGATCGCGATAGCGGTCGAGGATTTCAGCGAGGCGATCGAGCGTCGCCAGGTTCGCAGCTCGAGTGTCGGGCGGAACATCGATGAAGTCCGCCGTGTAGGGTTTGAAATAGATGCTCGAGATCACGATCTGCAGCCTGTCGCCCACGCGCATCACCAGGATATCGATCGGTATGCGGTGCTCGGAGGAGCCGCGGTTTCCCACCATGTCTTCGGCGTGCACCACGAGCGTATAGTCACTCGCCGACTGCACCCACTCGCCGGTCTCGGAAGTCCCGTCCCAGCGGAAGACACCGTTGCGGAAGCTGCGCGACGGGATCTCGCGGAAGCGATTGCCCATCGGATCGAGAATCTCAGCCGACCATGCGCGCACGCCGCTCGGGTCGGTTACCGAGACTCCGATGGTGAGGGTGGTCCGCACATCATCTGCCACCGGCTGAAACGGCAGCGGATTCATCGTCACCCTGATCGCAGGCGGGGTGAGGTCCAATCGTACCGGATACTCAGTTACCTCGGTGCTGAGGTTGCCCTTCTCGTACTCCACCTCCAGCCGCCCGAAGTATTCGCCTTCGTCCGCCATCCCCACCGCTGAGGAGCCGTCCCAGACGATCGTCTCCGGAACCACGCGGCGGTCTACAGGCTGATGACGCATCACTTCGTTCTCGTTTTGATCGAGGACCGCGAACTCCCAGCGGCTGATCCCGTCGCTGACTTCGGTCCGCAGGTCGAACTCCACCACGTTGTACTCGGCATCGGCGGCCGGGTTGAATGCGGTGCGCCGCGGGGTTACCTGCACCGGGGTCGGCCGGGTGTCGACCACTATGCGCGGAATCGTGAACGACGCGCTGTTGCCGGCATCATCGGTCGCCGAGAGGGTATATCGATAGGTGCCGTCCTCGACGAGATCCCCACTGCCGTCTGTTCCGTCCCATTCGAACGACCGTAAGGCGCCGTCCCAAGTTAACTCGCGCACCGGTTCTCCGTCGGCCGAAGTTATCGTCCCCTGCCACTCCAGCAACTCGCGCGAGCTCTGCGTGATCGTGACGGTGTCGCGCCGGCCGTCGCCGTCGGGTGAGAATATGGTCCAGGAAGGCCGCACGGTAGCGCGGGGTGGGGTGACATCGAGCCGGAACTCCTCGGAGCTTACAACCGGGCTGTAGCCGTTGCGATAGACGACGCGAAGCTCTCCGCTGTAAGTCCCCTCCGGCAGCCGTCGACCGCGGTTGTCGTGACCATCAAACTCAACTCGTCCGCTGCGCAGTGCCTCCTCGCCGAAGTTGCGGACCGCCGCGCCGCGCGCGTCCCGCACCGCAAGCTCGATTTCGGTGATCTGATCGACCGCCGCCGGCCTGAGCTCAAAGGTGACGGTGTCCTGAACCCCGTCGTCGTTCGGCGAAAAGGCAAGCGGCGCCACCGAGAGACGCACCGGGAAGCTGCGCCGGTCGAGCACGATGTCATGGAGAACGGTGTTGAAGCTGTTGCCGGCCCGGTCGGTGGAGCTGAGCAGATAGCGATAGGTTCCGTCCGGGGCACGCGAACCGTCGTCGGCCGTTCCGTCCCAGTGCACCGTATCAGGCGTGCCTTCCCATGCATAGCTTGCCACCACCGCACCATCGCGGTCTGCGATCTCGCCGGTCCAGAGGTCTTCGGTGGACGCGTTCTTGTGCCGCAGCTCCAGCGTGTCGCGGCTGCCGTCACCGGTTGGTGCAAACACCAGGTACGGCGCACTGACCTCAGCTGTCGGCGGGGTGTTGTCGACAATCACGCGCACATCCGGAGAGCGTCCGCGATTGTCGCTGTAGTCCCAGGCTGAAACGCGCAGCAGGTAGCGACCGTCTTCTACCCAGTCGCCGTCGTAATCGGTACCGTCCCAGCGAACGGCGTCCGGCGGACTGACCGTGGGCGGACGACCGAAGCGGCCGAAGAAACCGGGCCGGTGGAACTCCTGATCCCCATACGAGTAGACTTCGGTTCCGTCGGCTTCGGTTACGATCTGCACCTCGTAGCCGGCGAGCCTGAGCCCGCTCAGCTCCGGAATGTCCAGCGGCAGCACTACCTCGTCCTGTATGCCGTCCTGATTGCGCGGCGAAATGTAGATCTCCTCGGGATAATCCAGGTCTACCGGGATATCTCCCTGAAAGGAAGCGCATGACGCCAGGAAGACGACCATCGCTCCCAACACAGCCGCCTTGAGCAGCCGTGTGGTGGAATAAGGTGTGTTCATACCTTTGCTCCTTCTTCTTCAGGATTGTTGATGAGCTCAACGCGCAACAGCGTGAGCCCCATATTGCGCAACGCGGCGATCGCCCCGTAGAGCTCGCTCTGATCGCGCACATACCCGGTCACGCGGGTATTCTCGCCGGGCAGCTTGGTAAGCCGCCATCCTTCCAGGCGCTCGTCCCAGAGATCGGTGAGGACCCCGGAGATCTCGAGCGCATACCATCCGCTTGTCACTGTGGTGTCGTCGGAGCGGTCGAATGCCGCTCCGTCTTCAGGCGGCTGTTCCTCTGCAGCTCGGCCGTCTTCGACCGTTGCATCATCCTGCACTCTGCTACCCTCCGCTATCTAATGGTGAAGATAGCCCGGCGAGGTCCGGCTGATAGCCTATCGAAAGTTAGGTTTTAGGGCAGGTTTTGGGCCAGGTTATTAGTCACGCCGCGGAGCCGCGCCGCAGGGCGTGCCGGCCGCCGGCGACCGCCGCTTTCGAGCTTAGCTGCCGAGCAACCCCACCTCCCGCGCCCGGCGAACGGCATCGGTGCGGCTTCGTGCCCCGAGCTTGGAGTAGATGTTGTTCAGATGCCACTTCACCGTCCCGGTGCTGATGAACAGGCGCGCGGCGATTTCGTCGTTGCTCAAGCCCTCGGCGAGCGCCGCAAGCAGCTCGCGCTCGCGCCGGCTGAAGGTGACGCCCGGATGCGCGCCGGTTGGCGCACCGGCGCCGGCGTGGTCGGCCGCCTCGCCGCCTGGATCGGGAACTTTGCCGCCCGGGGCGGCATCCGCGGCGTCGTCCCCCGGGCCGGTCCCGGCGACAGGCTCGGCCGAGGGACCGCCGGAAACGGCAGCTCCGGATGCGGCACCGGACGCAGTTCCGGCGGAAGTGGCGGCGGCGGCCGGTGTTTCGCCCGGCGGCCCCTGCGCAGTCTCTCGGTCGAGCCGTGCGGCCAGATGGGCATGCCGGGCGGCGCGGTCGGCAAGCCCGTTCTCGGTGAACCATTCCGCAGCCAGCCGATGCAGCTCAGCCCGTCGCGTGCGGGGCAGCTGGTGTCTGAGGTAATCACGGAGCAGCGGATGAAACCGATATCGCGCCGTGCCTTCCTCGGGCCGCAGACCGATAACATTCATTCGCTGCAGGCGCTCGACGAACCGCCGGCTGTCGTCACGGCCGGTCAGATACCGGTAGAGTCGCTCGTTGAAGAAATCCGGTACCGCCATCACGCCGGCAATCTCGCTCAGCTCAGGCGGGAGCGCGGACACCAGGCTCTCGAGCAGGAACTCCGCCACGAACCGGTTCGTCCCACGGAAGCGCTCGAAGAAGCGCAGCCGCTCATCGCCCGGGCGCTGCTTCCAGGAAATTGCGAACAGCTTCAGGCAGCTCCACCACCCGGCGGTCTTGCGCATCACCCCGTGGAGCGTCTCGTCGTCGAGCTCCACACCCAGGCTTGTCAGGAGCGCACGCGCCTCTGGTTCATTCGCCCGCAGCTCGGCTTCGCGCAACTCGAGCAGCCGCTCGCTCTGTCGGTGAGCCGACAGCGGGAGCGGGAGGTCTTCGCGGGTGGCGATCGCGACCCGGCAGTTCTCCGGCCTGTAGCTCAGAAACTCGCGCAATGGAGCGAACACCGCCTCGCTCTGGAGCGTATGTGCTTCGTCGAGCACGAGCAGGACGGGATCCTCGAGCAGTTGGATCCGATAGAGCACCCGCGCGAAATCGCTCCCTTCGGGCTCACCGGCGCCTCCGGGCTCACCGCCAGCTCCAGGCTCACCGGCGGCGCCGCTGGGGCCGCCGGCGCCGGTGGCGGCCGACAGCGCGGCGGTGAGATGCACGGCCAGCCGCTCCGGGTCGTTATCCAACGGGTCGAGCGAGACCCACACCCGCACACCCGCAAAGCGCTGCGCCACTCGCCCGAGCAGCGTGGTCTTTCCGTACCCCGGTGGGGCGGAAAGATAGACGATGCGCTCGGCAGGTGCCTCGGGATGCTCGAGCGCCCGATCCTCGAGAGCGGGGCGCGGGATGCATGCCTCCGGTAGAGCGGGAATGCGAATCTTTGATCGAAGCACCGGCACCGAAGGCTGTTGCATCAGTTACCTACCAATCGTGCTTGAAGAAATTGACCTCGCGCTGATACGCGGCGGTACGCTGTTCGAGCTCTTCCAGCTCGCCCTCACTCAGCGGTTCGTGCTCACTCGCGATCGCGACGTTTTCCTCCAGCTCGGCAACGCTCGAAACGCCCACGATCGCGGTGCTCACCGGAAACGACAGCACGTAGCCGAGCGCCTCGCGCATCGACCGCACCCCGTCCTCGCGGAAGATACGCCCGTCGTAGGAGGCTACCTTCATTGCGATCACGCCGAGCTCACGCCGCTCGGCCACCGGCAGCGCGTTTTCGATCATCGAGTCGTAGTGGCGGTCACCGGCGTTGAGCGACAGCAGGACGCAGTCGAACGGCTCCTCCTCCAAGAGCTTTCCCAGAAACGGGCTGTTCTTGTGGCCGGTGATGCCGATGTAGCGCACCGCGCCTTCTTCCCGCAGCCGGCGAACGGCCGCCAGGGCGCCGCCGGCGTCCTTCACACTCGCCCAGGTGGCCTCGGTATGGATGGCGTGCAGCTGATACAGGTCGAGGTAATCGGTCTGCAGTCGCTCGAGCGAGCGCTCAAACAGCCGCATCGTACCGTCGTAGCTGCGATCGTGGGTTTTGCTCGCGAGGAACGCCTCACCGCGCCGGTCCTTCAGCACCGCGCCGATGTTTGCCTCGCTCGGCCCGTACTGCGCCGCGGTGTCGATATAGTTGACTCCCAGATCGAGTGCGCGCTCGACGATCGCAGCCGCGCGCTCCCGATCCTCGGCTACCGCGATCGCGCCGCCGAGACCCAGCACGCCCACCTCTTCCCCGGTTCTGCCGAGCACCCGTTTCGGCAGCCCGCTCGCCCCGCTGCCGCCGTCCGCATTGCGCCGGCCCTGCCCGAGGTCAAGAGCGTGGAGGAGCTGCGGGAATCCGCCGACCGCGGCGAGCCCGGTCCCGATACCGAGAGCTGAACGCTTGAGGAAACTCCTGCGACTTATCGGTCCGCTCATCATCCTCTATCATACACATCTGCCCGCACGAGCGCCAGCATATGTTCACAGCAGTTCCGGGGAGTTGTATACTGTCGCCG
>PUNW01000027.1 GCA_003552665.1 Spirochaetaceae bacterium
AGGATCATCCCCTGATTGACCAGGCGCATGAACGGCTCGTCGGTGTTGACCACCCCGATGTCGTAGAGCACCTTGTGCCAGAAACGCGCATACAGGAGGTGGAGCACCGCGTGCTCGGCTCCGCCGACGTACAGGTCGACCGGCATCCAGTAATCGATCTTTTCGCGTGAGGCGAGCTCGTGGTCGTTATGCGGATCGAGGTACCGCAGGTAATACCAGCACGAGCCGGCCCATTGCGGCATGGTGTTGGTTTCGCGGCGCCCGAGCCGGCCGCTGCCGTCGGGACAGTCCACGTTTACCCATTCCTCAACTTTCGCAAGCGGCGACTCACCGGTTCCGGCGGGCTTGTAGCTCTCGACATTCGGCAGCTCCACCGGAAGCTCGTCGTAGGGAACAGGAACGAACTCGTCCTGCGAGCATTCGATCAGCGGCACCGGCTCGCCCCAGTAGCGCTGGCGGCTGAAAATCCAGTCGCGCAGTTTGTAGTTCACCGCGCGCCGTCCGAGCTGCTGCTGTTCAAGCCAGTCGGTGACCTGTTTCTTGAACTCGGGGGTCGTGAGCCCGGTGAACTCGCCGGAGTTGACCGCGACGCCCTCGCCGGTGAACGCTTCGCTCATCGGCGGCAGTTTGTGGGCCTCCGAGGGCTCGAGATCGCCGAGCTCCTCGGGACGCGCTACCACGCGCACGATCTTAAGACCGTAGAGCTCCGCGAACTCGAAGTCGCGCTCGTCGTGGCCGGGTACGGCCATGATGGCACCGGTTCCGTAGGACATCAAAATGTAGTCTGATATCCAGATCGGGATCTCTTCGTCGTTCACCGGATTCACGGCGTAGGCCCCGGTGAACACGCCGCTCTTGTCTTTGGCGAGGTCGGTGCGCTCGAGATCGGACTTCAGGCGCGCCTGTTCGACGTACTGCTCCACCGAGTCGCGCCGGCCGGCGGTGGTGATCTTCTGCACGAGCGGATGCTCCGGCGCGAGCACCATGTAGGTGGCGCCGAACAGGGTGTCGGGACGCGTGGTGAACACCTCCATGCGGTCGTCATGCCCGACCACCTTGAAGTAGATGTTCGCCCCTTCGCTGCGGCCGATCCAGTTGCGCTGCATCGCCTTGATCGACTCCGGCCAGTCGAGCTTCTCGAGGTCGTCGAGCAGCCGATCGGCGTACTCGGTGATCTTGAGCATCCACTGGCGCAGCGGCTTGCGCTCAACCGGATGGTTACCCCGTTCCGAGCGTGGTCCGTCGGGTGTGGTCACGACCTCCTCATTCGCGAGAACGGTGCCCATCGCTTCGCAGTACCACACCGGTATCTCGGCAACGTAGGCCAGCCCGCGTTCGAACAGCTTGAGGAAAATCCATTGCGTCCACTTGTAGTACTCCGGCTCGTGGGTGGAGATCTCGCGATCCCAGTCGTATGAGAACCCTAGCGACTTGATCTGCTTGCGGAACAGCTCGATGTTCTCTTCGGTCTTGGCGCGGGGATGCGTGCCGGTCTGTATCGCATAGTTCTCGGCCGGCAGGCCGAAGCTGTCGAAGCCCATGGGGTGCAGCACCGCGTACCCGTTCATGCGCAGGTAGCGCGAGTAGATATCGGTTGCGGTGTACCCTTCCGGATGGCCGACATGCAGGCCGGCGGCTGAGGGATAGGGAAACATGTCCAGCACGTAGCGCCGCTTCTCAGGCGGAACCGAGGGGTCTTCGACCGCGCGGAAGGTCTTGTTCTCCTCCCAGTACTGCTGCCACTTCTGTTCGATCTGCGCAAACGGGTATTTTTTCATACCGGGATGATAGCCAAAAACAGGAAGGGCGGTCAATCGAGTTGGAATGATCTGTTGTCGGGCCGGCCCTCACTACATGAAGCCGCGGACGTGGATCTGACCGGAGTCCATCATGCGGTGCAGCTTGGCCTTGACCAGGTTGCGGACGGGAAGCCGGGTGACCGGAATCAGAATCAGGAAGCCCAAAATATCGGTAATGATTCCCGGTGTAACCAGGGTAAGCCCCGCGGCGAGGACGAGCAGAGCGTCGATGAGTTGGTCGCCCGGAAAGCGCCCCTGCGCCATTTCCCGCTGTATCTCCATCCAGACATGCAGGCCCTGCAGTTTGGCGAGGAATGCTCCGACCACTCCGGTGAGCAGCACGATCAGGATGGTCGGAAGCGCACCGATACGTGTGCCGATCTGGATCAGCAGAAACAGCTCGACGAGCGGGCCGACGGTAAACAGCAATATCAGTTTGCCTAGCATTACCTACAAAGTATACAGCCTTTCCCCGCCCACTGCCAACAGCGAATGGCCTCGCTCGCCCTAAATTGGCGATCTCTATTGACTAGTCTGACTAGGCGGTATATTCTCAGGATAGGAGGCACGGATGCGTACCTGGTCGCTTCAGGATGCCAAGGCCCAATTCAGCGAGCTGGTGAATAGGTGCATAGAGAACGGCCCCCAACTCGTAACTCGCCACGGACGGAAGGCGGTGGTGATCATCACGGTGGAGGAATACGAGAAGCTCAGTTCACCGCGACAAGGGCTCAAAGAGTTTTTCCTTTCAGCCCCGAGGGTTGATCTCGATATCGCCCGCTCCCGAGATACCGGGCGCTCGGTGGAGTTATGATCATCCTGGATACCTGTGTGGTATCTGAAGCGATAAGACCGTCCCCGTCTCGGCGTGTGTTGGCATGGCTGGACCAATTGCCGGAAGACCGCGCATATCTGCCGTCTCTGGTTCTTGGTGAGCTCCAGAAAGCAGTGGCACTGCTCGACGAGGGGAACAAGCGAAGCGCTTTGCAACTCTGGCTCGAGCAGCTGCGCGAGCGTTTTCGCGAGCGCATTCTTACCTTCGATGAGGAAACTGCGGTGAGGTGGGCCATGCTTAGCGCGCGGCTCGAGCGGGCGGGACGCCCCCTGCCGCTAATAGACAGCATGCTGGCCGCTACCGCCCTGCGTTATTCTGCACTGTTTGCCACCCGCAACACGGGAGACTACGACCTAACCGGAGTCGAGACAGTAGACCCCTGGGAACCTTGGGAGGGCCTGCCGCGATGAGTTCAGCTACGCCCTCAACGAGGGAGTACCGGCGCAACAGGTTTCGCACCACTTGCAACTGTTTTATGCTTAGGACATAAAAAACCCCTCAGGAAAGGAGGTAAAACCTGAGGGGTGACCTCAAAAAAACGAAAAACGGTAAACGCCCCACTTGCACTGGGAACATACTGTCCTTGAGAGCGGTGGCTCTCTGCTGCCGGCCGTCGGCAACGCCGCGCGACCTTTCACCCAATAAAACCTCTGAAGGGGCGGGGAGGTTACATTGACAGTCAAACATTTTTGTGAATTTTTCGCGGCGCCGGGCGTCCGAGCGTGTTAGTCTCAGCTTTGCGCTATCGGCGCTCGCGCGCGGCCCGCTTCATGCCGCTACCCGCGCTCGCGCTCCTACCCGCCCTCTTCAGGTTCGCCGGCTACGCGCGGCGCGAACAGCACCGAGGTTACCCGGGTCCCGGAGACCTCTTCCACGGTGAACTCGCCGAGCTCGGTGGCGATCGTCTCTTCGGCCGCCGGAATGCGGCCGGTGTAGGCGCTCAGGTAACCGCCGAGAGTCTGCACGCGCTCGATCTTGGGAAGCGATATCTCGAGCGCGTCCTCGAGCTCATGCAGCGGGGTGTCGCCGGCTATCCGGTACGATTGCGGGCCGATCCTCACTACCTTGGGGGCTTCCTTCGCTTCATGCTCGTCGTAAATCTCGCCGAGGATCTCTTCGATCACGTCCTCGAGCGTGACGATGCCGGACAGCCCGCCGTATTCATCGAGGACGATCGCGAGATTGACGCCTTCGCGGCGAAACTGTGACAGCATCCGGTCTACCGCGCGTGTTTCGGGCACGAAGATCGGCTCCACCATGATCTCCTTGAGGGCCCACGAATCGTGGCC
This sequence comes from Spirochaetaceae bacterium, assembly GCA_003552665.1. Taxonomy (GTDB): domain Bacteria; phylum Spirochaetota; class Spirochaetia; order DSM-27196; family SLAA01; genus B1Sed10-166. The sequence goes on from PUNW01000027.1 coordinate 3,924, forward strand.
GAGCTCGAGGTGCCGCAGCAGATCTTTGAGCAGGACGATGCCGACGATACGCTCCGGATCGCCGTCGTAGACCGGGATTCGGGAGTAGCCGGCTGAGGTTATCTCGGCGATTGCGTCTTTGATCAGCTCGTCCTTGCTTCGGCTGAAGACTTTGGTGCGATGGGTCATAACCGCGTGGACGGTCACCTCGCTGAAGCGAAAGACGTTGCGCACGAGCCGGTACTTGAAGTTTTCGATCACGCCGAGCGCGTTTGCATGCCCCACCAGGTGGAGGATTCCTTCGCGCGTCGGCACCGGCCGTCCGACGCGCCCGGTCAGCCGCGTGACTACCTTGCTGACCAGCCCGATGAACCAGTTCACCGGGCGCAGGATCACCGAAAGGGCATAGATGACCGGGATCGTCGCTACGGTGATGAACTCGTTGTGGCTGATCGCGATCTGCTTTGGGGTGACCTCGCCGAACACCAGGATGATCATCGTCAGGATGCCGGTCATAATTCCGAGCGCCTGCCGTCCGAACAGTTCGATGGTAATCGCCGAGGCCATCGCCGAAGCGGCTATGTTGACGAGGTTGTTGCCGATCAGGATGGTGCCGAGGAGCTGATCGGGGCGGTCGACCATGCGCGCGACCAGCCGGCCGCGGCGTCCGTGGTGGACGCGCAGCGAGTGAATCTGGGCGAGTGAGAGCGATGTATATGCGGTCTCGGTACCCGAAAAGAACCCGGACAGCAGCAGCAACGCCAGCAATGCCGGAATGCGGATATCCATGATCTGGTTACTATGCTCAGTGAAGCTCCGGCGTGTAAAGGGTCGCAGGCGGGGGCGAGGCGGTAAACTCCACGCGGTCCACGCCGGCTTGCCGCAGCAGCTGTTCCACGAGCCGTTCGGCCGATGCGCGCGCCTGTTCGAGCACTCCGCGTTGCACCGCGTGTCGTTCGGCTCGTTCGGCAACGTAGGCGGCGATCTCGCGGTACGCCGCCGGCGAGAGCGCGATGTCAGGGTAGGGGTATGTGTCGGGATCGATGTCCACCACCCGCACCTGCGTCACTACGGGGGCGGGGAGGAAGACCGACGCCACCTGTAGCAGCTCGCTGCCGTCCAGCGCATCGTTACCCTCCGGTGTCTCGCTGCCGCCGGGCGGCTCGCTTCCGTCGGCGGGTGCCGCTTCGACCGAGATCCGCAGCAGGCTCTCAGCCGGCGCGGAGGCTGCCGGATTGCCGGCGGCTTCCTCACCCGTAGTTCCGGCGCGCGCTTCGCCGCCGCCGTCAGGAGCTCCGAGAGCCTCCAGGGTGAAACCGGCGCTCACGAGCACATCGAGCACTACGAAATCGCCCACCCGGCGGGTGCCGATCCCATGGCGCGCGACGATGTTGTACGCAGCGAGGAAGTCCCGTTCCTCGGTGGTGACAGCATCCTCATAACGGCGGTCTTCGTGCCGTAGGCGACCAAGAATACCCGCAAGCGACATGCCTTCCGGCATATAGTCGAACGGAAACACGGTTCGATAGCGATACTCGAGGGTGTGCAGCCGGGCGAGGTCGTACAGCTCCCGCAGGAGGAGGTCATGGCCCACGATGCGCTCGCTGCGAATCGGCGCGAAGGTCCGCTGCAACTGCCTGAGATAGGGACGCCCCA
>PUNW01000298.1 GCA_003552665.1 Spirochaetaceae bacterium
AAGATGGCGCAGGCCACCCAGGGCAGCATGCCTCCGTAGCGGTAGGCGACGAGCGCGATTCCATAGCCTGAGATCGCGGCGGCCGCCACGTGCAGCAGTCCGGCGGTGATCAGCCTGAGGCCGAGCACGCGCGGCATATCGATCAGGTAGAGGCTGTTTTCCGCAAAGGCGAAGCCCGCCCCGACGGCCGCGCCGGCGAGCACGATCACGCGCGCGGTGAGGTTGGAGCGGTGAATCCGCACGACCAATGCGAGTGCGGCGAGCTTGCTGAGCTCCTCTATCCCGGCTGAGAGCCCGAAGCTGCGCCACAGCAGGGGTGACAGGCCCGGGGGATGCGAGCCGGGCAGGTGCAGGCCCGGCAGGTGGGCGCTGATAAACGCCACGGTCGCAAGCGCGGCAACGGCGGGCAGAATCGCCGGTATGCCGGCGAGAAAGCCGTGGGTGACGATGCGCGGATTGCTTTCGCCCAGAATTGCCGCCCGGCGGAAGGCTGCCAGCAACGCTAACGGCGGACCGTAGGCAAGCAACAGGTTGGCCGGGTCGACGAGCATCATCACGCTCAGCCCATCCGCTTCCGCAGGGCTTCGAGCCCGGAGACTACCATGCGGTTCTGTTCTTCGGTCCCGATTGTGATCCGCAACGCGTGCGGCAGACCGAACGAGCCGAGGGTGCGCACCGATACGCCGTGCTGATGCAGCACCTCGAACGCGAGCTCAGCAGGGCCCTGCAGCTGCACGCAGATGAAGTTCCCCTCGGTGGGGTAGAACTCGTACCCGAGTCGTTGCAGCTCGGTATAGATCAGTTTCTTCCCGGCGCGGTTAGTCTCGAGCGAACGCTGAATGAACTCCTCATCATGCAGCGCGGCGAGCCCACCGGCCTGCGCAAGGTTTCCGACGCTGAAAGGCTGCTTTACGCGCGCAAGCGCATCGATGACCTCCGGATGGCCGAAGCCGTAGCCGAGGCGAAGCCCCGCGAGGCCGTAGATCTTAGAGTAGGTGCGAAGGACAAGCAGGTTTGGGAAGCGATCGAGCAGTTGTATGCCTTCCGGAAAGTCGCGCGCCTCGGCGTACTCGGCGTACGCCTCATCGAGCACTACGAGGACGTGCGGCGGCAGCATGCGCATCAGCTCCACCAGGTCATTTTCCGCGATGTAGCGGCCGGTAGGGTTGTTTGGATTGCAGAGAAAGAACAATCGCGTGTGCGCATCTACCCGCTGGCGCATGGCTTCCAGGTTAAAACCGCCGTCGGGCATCGCCGCTACCCGCACTTCACCGCCGAACACGCGGGTGACGAATGCGTACTGCGAGAAGGTATGCGCGCCGACGATTGCGTTCATTCCCGGGTCTATGTAAGCGCCGGCAGCAAGCATCATGAGCTCATCCGAGCCGTTGCCGACGAGCAGCTCATCGGGTGAGACGTTGAAACGCTCGGCGAGCGCCTCGCGCAGCGTTAGAGCGCTGCCGTCAGGGTAGCGTTCGAGTCCCGCAATTGCAGCCTGAACGGCTTCCATCGCCCGCGGCGAAGGGCCGAGCGGGTTCTCGTTTGATGAAAGCTTGACTGTTCCCGGGATCTTCTTGCCGGGGTGGTAACGGTCGAGCGCGGCAAGCGCCGGCCGTGCGCGCAGCGAGAGCTCCTCGTGCTTCACTCTGCGTCCTCGGAATCGTCTGCCTGGGACCGGCGCTGGGCCTGCGCCTCACGCTGCTCTTTGGTGGGCGGGTTCTTTTTCAGGTACTCGTGATCTTGGGATATATCGACAATCAGGTCCTTGAGCTTCATCTCCACTGAGTGCTTGGTGGTCTTGGCGAAGATCAGATCGCGCGGGTTCTCGAACAACGGCTTGACTGCTGCCATAATCCTGGCGATCTCGTCGTTCGAAAACCCGTTCATGATAATTACTTTGTTCTGCAGTTCCGGCGGTTGCTGATCCATGCGTGCACTCCCCATGTGAATACAACGAAATTTGGTGATCGGGCGTTTCATCACTATATTATAGACAAGCACCCAGGTAAATAGAATAAAAGCACTAAGAGGACCTCTATGGATTACGGACGCATGACGGTCAAAGCGCAGGAAGCGCTCCAAAGCGCCACCTCTGTGGCACATCAATACGATCATACTAACCTCGAACTCGAGCATCTGCTGGTGGCGATGCTGCAGCAGACCGACGGGGTTATTCCGCCGTTGATGCAGCGGCTCGGTGTTTCCCCGAGCGAGCTCGAGGGCGAGCTGCGTCGCATGCTCGAAGGCAAGCCCAAAGTCTATGGCGACTCGGCGCAGTTGCAGCTGTCGGCCAAGCTCGGGCGCATACTGTCCAAGGCCGAGCAGCAGGCGGCGCAGCTCCATGACGAGTACGTTAGTACCGAGCATGTTCTCCTCTCTGCCCTGGAAGAAGAGGGCAAGACCACCGAGCTGCTCAAGAGCAAGGGCGTTACGCGTGATGCGATTCTCAGCGCGTTGAAAAGCATTCGCGGCAGCCAGCGGGTAACCGACCAGAACCCTGAGAACCGCTATCAGGCGCTCGACAAGTACTGCATCGACCTCACCGGGCTCGCGCGTCGCGAGAAGCTTGACCCGGTGATCGGGCGTGACGAGGAGATTCGCCGTGTGATGCAGGTGCTCTCGCGCCGCACCAAGAACAACCCGGTGCTGATTGGTGATCCGGGGGTTGGGAAGACCGCGATCGCCGAAGGTCTCGCGCGCCGCATCGTCGAGGGCGATGTGCCGGAGTCGCTCAAGGACAAGCGGCTGCTACAGCTGGATCTCGGCTCGCTGGTGGCCGGTACCAAGTTCCGCGGCGAGTTTGAGGAGCGGTTGAAGGCGGTCATCAAGGAGATCACCGAGTCTGATGGGCAGATCGTGCTCTTTATCGATGAGCTACATACCGTCGTGGGCGCCGGCGCGGCCGAGGGGGCGGTGGATGCCTCCAACCTGCTGAAGCCCGCACTTGCGCGCGGTGAGCTGCGCACCATCGGTGCCAGCACGCTCGATGAGTACCGGAAGCACATTGAGGTGGACGCGGCCTTCGAGCGCAGGTTTCAGACTGTGTTTACCGGCGAGCCGTCGGTCGAAAGCACCATCGCAATCCTTCGCGGATTGCAGGAGCGCTATGAGGTGCATCACGGCGTGCGCATCCGCGACGAAGCGCTGATAGCGGCGGCGATGTTGTCCGACCGGTACATCACCTCGCGCTTTCTGCCGGACAAGGCAATAGACCTTGTCGACGAAGCGGCCAGTCGGCTCAAAATGGAGATAGAGAGCCAGCCGACCGAGCTCGACCAGCTGGACCGCCGCATTCTGCAGCTCAATATGGAGAAGCAGGCGCTGCAGAAAGAGACTGATCCGGCCTCGCGTGAGCGGCTGGAGAACCTCAACCGCGAGTTCGAGCAGCTCGAGCAGCGGCACAATGCAATGAAGCTGCAGTGGCAGAACGAGAAGAAGGTCATCGACGAGATCCGTGAGCTCAAGCAGCGCCTCGAGAACCTCAGCCGCGAAGAGGCGCAGATGGAGCGCGAGGGCAACCTCGAGCGCGCCTCTGAGATTCGCTACGGCCTGATTCCTGAAGCCAAGCGCGAGCTCGAGGCAAAGAGCAAGGAGATCGAGGAGATGCAGGGCGACCAGGCGTTGTTGCGCGAGGAGGTCTCGGACGAGGATATCGCCGAAGTCGTCTCGTCCTGGACCGGCATACCGGTCTCTAAGATGATGGCCTCCGAGAAGGAGAAGCTGCTCGAGCTCGAGAGCATTCTCGGTCGCCGGGTTGTCGGCCAGAGCCGCGCTATTCAGGCGGTCTCGGACGCCATTCGGCGCAACAAGAGCGGCATCTCGGACATCAACCGCCCGACCGGTACGTTCCTGTTTATCGGGCCCACCGGTGTGGGGAAGACCGAGACGGCGAAGACGCTTGCGGAGTTTCTGTTCGATGATGAGAAGGCGCTCACTCGAATAGACATGAGCGAGTACATGGAGAAGCACAGTGTCTCGCGGCTCATCGGGGCACCGCCCGGCTACGTCGGGTACGACCAGGGCGGACAGCTGACCGAAGTGGTTCGCCGGCGACCGTACTCGGTGATTCTGTTTGACGAGATCGAGAAGGCGCACCCGGACGTATTCAACGTGTTGCTGCAGCTGCTCGACGAAGGCCGCCTGACCGACGGTCAGGGACGGGTGGTGGATTTCCGCAACACCATCATCATTATGACGAGCAATCTCGGAAGCGATCTGATTCTGCAGGCTGCCGACCTGAATGAGATCAAGCCGCAGATCGATCAGCTGCTGCACGCAACCTTCAAGCCGGAGTTCCTCAACCGGCTCGATGAGATCATCACGTTCCATCGTCTCGGGAAGGACGAGATCCTCAAGATCGTCGATCTCGAGATCGGGCGTGTGGCGCGACGGCTTGCCGAGAAGAAGCTCACGATTGAGCTTGAGCCCGAGGCCAAGCAGTACCTCGCCGATGTAGGCTTTGACCCGGCATTCGGAGCGCGCCCGCTGAAACGCGCGATTCAGACGCATCTGCAGAACCCGCTCGCGAAAGAGATCCTGAGCGGCAAGTTCCCAGACGGAAGCGCGATTCGGGTTTCGCGCGGTGCCGACGGCCTTGAGTTCACCGCCGTGAGCGCAGGGGTTGAGCTCGCCGCCCAAAACGCGTAATACTGGCGCCCGGACGGCGGGCGCGCTCCCGTCGCGGGGCGTTGCTTCTGGCGGCGGACCTTCGGGGGCGCTGTGTCGGCGGGCGCCGAAAGCGCGAAAGGGGAGCGGCGGTGGCAAAACTCTGGCAGAAGCAGTACAAGCTCGACGAGCTCATAGAACGGTTCACAGTCGGCGAGGACTACGCTCTTGACCGGCAGTTGCTGGTTGCCGATTGCGCGGCGAGCGTGGCGCACGCGCGGATGCTGGCCGAGGCCGGGCTGATTGGCGACGAGGAGGCAGCCGGACTCGAGCGCGAGCTTGGCGCAATAGCGGCTGAGGCTGCCGAAGGGCACTTTTCGATTTCGCGCGCGGACGAGGACGGTCACACCGCGATAGAGAACCGGCTCACCGAGCGCCTAGGCGAGCCGGGGAAGAAGATTCATACCGGCCGTTCGCGCAACGATCAGGTCATCACCGCGATCAGACTGTACCTCAAGGCGTATCTCGCCACCCTTGGCGACACCGCCGGCGCGTGCGCAGGGCTGCTGTTCGACCGCGCCGAGCGCCACGCCGACCTCCCAATGGTGGGGCGTACCCACATGCAACCCGCCATGCCAAGCACCGTGGGGCTGTGGATGGCCGCCTACGGCGAAGAGCTCGTCGACCTGTTGCAACTCCTGCAGAACGTATACGCCCTTGTAGATCAGTCCCCGCTCGGCGCGGCGGCAAGCTACGGGGTGCCGCTGCCGCTTGACCGCGCCCGCGTCGCCGAGCTCCTCGGTTTTGCGCGGGTGCAGAACAACGTGCTGTACGTCAACAACTCGCGCGGACGCATCGAGTCGCTGGTGCTCGACCTGCTCGACCAGCTCGGCCTGACGCT
>PUNW01000252.1 GCA_003552665.1 Spirochaetaceae bacterium
AACAGTTGCGAATGAGCCAGATGTACGGTTCGCGCTGGTCGCGATAGTTGGAATACAAGCGGTGGAAGAGCTCCTGCAGTTTGTCGGTGTGACCGGCACGCTCGAGCTCGTAGATGATCTCGCGCGTCAACGCATACGGAAACAGCTGCACGTAGCGGTCAGGCCAGTCCGACACGTTGCGCCGCAGATTCTGGAGAAACTCCTTACGCAACTCAGCGTTCTCGATGTTCCGGAACACCTCCTCGAGATCCGAGATCTGTTCGTACAGCGGCAGGAAATCCAGGGTGACGTCGCCGGGATGCAGGTACGGATAGCGAGCAACGATCCGCCGCACCAACAAAAGGCTCGACACCGTGTACTCGTTGACCGTTATGATGCTTCTCAGGAAGCCTACGAAGTAGTCGAACATCTCGCGAAAGTACTGCGTGTCGGTGCCTTCAATACCGCTATCCTCGAGATAGTCCATGAACTCGTCCAAGGTCTTCACGCGGTCGAAGAAGTCCTTCTCCGCCTTGAACTTGTTGAACGTCTTCTCCTCGAACGTGATCGGCTGCTCACGCACCATGTAGTGATCGAGCTTGTCGGTCAGATTACCGAACTCCGGATTGGTCTTCAGCTCGTTGCGGGCCTTGGCGCTCCACGCGGTCCATTCATTCGGGGTCAGGATAGACGGCACGAGCTCGGCTTTGATGCGCTTTATGTCGGCGGCATTGCCGCAGCTCTTGATAACGGTCCGTAGCGCCCATACCACATCGCTCTTGACCTTCTTGCGGAGTTTTTCCTTCTTCCAGATGCTCTTCAGAACCCACAGGTGATCCTTCTCGAGGATATCAAGCGAGCTCACCGCCATCTTCAGCGACATCGAATGTCCCCGCTTACGCGCAAAATCGATCATCACCGAGTCATCATCGATCGAGCGAATGATCCCGACGCCCCAGGCTCGATGGTAGACGAAGTTGCCGGCATCGAACGAGATATGCTTCTCGAAATCGGTGATCGCATCGTGAACGTTACGCCAGCTCTGGTTGAGGTTCGAGAGCTTGATGTACTCCTCGAGGTGGCTGTGATGCGCATACTTGGCACGATAGCACTCTATGATCTCCTTGCGGGCGAACGGATTCTTCGGATCGTAATGCAGAATACGTTTGAGAAGCTCAATCGCAGTGTCCCAGCGCTGATTGTTCTTGAAATGCGGGTACAGCTCCTCGAGCAGTTGCGAGGCACGCTCGGGACTGATGCTCTTAGCGATTTTGCTCTCGGCGTGATAGAAGAACTCAGTCTCATCCGGCGCATAGTTGATCAGCTTGTGCCAGACCTCCCGCAGGTTGTTGAACGACTTCTTGTTGATATAGCGGTGCAGGGCTTTCTTGTAGTAGTCGACCGCATCTTCGAGTTCAGCCAGCTCTTCCTTGCGCTCGGCGAGGCGCCGCACAATGTCGGCCTCGTCGAAATCAACCCTGATCAGGCGCTCCCAGATCTCATACATCTTGTCGAGCTGATTTTCGTTGTTGTAGCAGTCAGCCAGCGTTCGCAACGCGGCCTTGTTCTCGCCGAAATCGAGGATACGGTTCGCCAAATAGGCGACGATGTTCCATTTGTGGTTGTCGGCGAAGATGTTGATCAACGCCACTAAGTTGGTGTCGTTAACCGCCTGGCGCGAGATATGCAGTATGCCGGAGATGTAGAGCGCAATGATGCTGTTCTTAGTGTGCTGCAGGTGCTCTTCACACTCGGCCAGCACCTCTTCCTGGCGGCCCTCGTTGACCACCCGCTCGAGAACGGCGTCGAGCTCTTCAAAATTCTTGACGGTGTAACTGTTCAGGGTCGCCCGGGTCCATTTCTCCTCGTTCAGCAACTCGCTGATATCGGTAAGAGTCTGCTCTGCCATAGTAGTACGCTCCCCACTCTCAGGTTATGTATTGCTCGTAGATTTTCGGGTCGATGCTGCGGAGTTTCAGCAACACCTCGTCTATTCTGCTGCGGTCCTCGCCGGTGTTGAGGTAATGGTCGATCAGCCAGAAATACCGGTTGATCAGTCGCGGTACCAGCAAGCTGTTTTTCCCGCGCTTGTCGCTGTGCTCGCGTTCAAGCGCATAGATCGACTGCTTCAGGCGGCCGTACTCAATCGACCGTAGCTCACGCTTCACGGTAAACACCCCGTACAGCACTCCGTAGACCGGCAGCCATTCTTCGAGCTCCGGCGATTCGTAGCCAAGCTCACGCAACTTCGCCACGAGCCGGGTAATCAACTCGGACTCCAGCAGTCCGAGATCAATGCGATGGGCTCCAAGGAAGAAGGCTTCGCGGAAGAACGCCTTTGAACGCTGAATCTCGTTGACGAAAGCATAGCAATCGGCAAGCTCGGCGTATATCTCGGGATCGTTCTTCTTCTGAGAGGCGGCACGCTGCAGCGTTTCCAGCGCTGTGTCGTATTCCCCCTTTCCCTTGTAGCACCGTCCAATGCGCAGCAGCAGCTCCGCGTCAGCCTCGAACGACTCGTCAAGCAGTTGGCGATACCGTTTCAGTGCCGAATCGAAGACGTGCTGTCTTACCGCATACAAACACTGTTCCGACGCCTGTCCCACTCGTTCGACGAAGTGATTGAACAGACGCCACTGCGACACCAGATACTCTGCCTGCTCAAAGCCGGTTGCGATCTCGCGCACCGCCTGGCCGCGATCGCGCCAGAAGTTGACATACTTGAGCGCAGTTACTACCTCGTTGTTGTCAAAATCCAGCGACAGGGCACGTTCAATACTCTCCGCTGCAGCCTCCAGCTCATGGTTCTTGATCGCGTCGTAGGCGTGGTTCAGCAGTTCTTGGATGTTCTCGTCGCTCACGACCGAGCCATGTACATGCATAGTATCCTATTTTATTGTACTACTTGATCCTAAACTTTTTCCCCGCCCCACGTCAACGGCTTCTCCCCGCAGTGCTCAAGGGTTCGAGGGCAGGGCTGTTTCGATTTACACGGCGCAATCTGTTCGAGTATTATAGCAGAATGAGCGTAGTTGTTGCACCTTCGATTTTGTCGGCCGACTTCACGGCCATTGGGGATGCGTTGCAGCGCATCGAGCAGAGCGGCGCACAGTGGGTTCATCTCGACGTGATGGACGGACATTTCGTCCCGAACCTAACCTTTGGGCCAAAGATGGTAGCCGATATCAGGGCCCGCACAAAGCTGCCGCTTGATGTACACCTGATGGTCGAGCGCCCGGAGGACCTGCTCGACCAGTACGTGGAGGCCGGAGCGGACTTCGTCACTTTCCATCTCGAGGCAGCGGTCCACGCCCATCGTCTGGTGCAGCGGGTACACGCCGCCGGCGCAGGGTGCGGCATCGCGATCGTGCCGTCGACTCCGGTTACCGCGCTCGAGCACCTGCTCGAGGACCTGGAGCTCATTCTCGTCATGACCGTCAATCCGGGCTTCGGAGGGCAAGCCCTCATCCCCGAATGCGTTGAGAAGGTACGGCGGTTGGCCCAGATGCGCAGTCAGCGCCGCGCTCGCTTTCGGCTTTCCGCCGACGGCGGGGTAAACGCCGAAACGGCGGCTGAGTTGCGAGCCGCCGGTATCGATGTTCTGGTGTCGGGCTCGACCTTCTTCAAGAGCGCGGACCCGGCTCAGGAGGTTGTGCAGCTTCAAGGCCAACAGATTGCGTAGGCAGCTTACGGCAGTCAGGGTTTAGTTTATCCGGTAGCGGTCGAAACTGTAGGTGAGGCATACTATGCAAGCAACACTACCAGCTCAGAGTTCGCGCCGCCGGGTAGGGCTGACGACCACAGTGGTGCGCCTGCTTCTCATCGGCATTCTGCTGACCACCCTCGCCGGTTTCAGCGCATCGGCGGAGCAACGCTTTCCGGACCGCGACCCGTTCAACGAAGCGATCGAGGAATTTCGCACCGGTCGCTACCGCGCGGCGGCCGAGGCGTTCACCGCCGCCGCCGAACAGGAACCTGCCTACGCGGCGCCCGCGCAGTTGTGGGCTGCCAAGGCGCACATGGCGGCAGATGAGCTTGCGGATGCCGAAACACGCCTGCAGGCGCTGCGCGAGCGTTATCCCGACACCGAGGCGGCCGCCGAGGCGCTTTACCAGCTCGGCCGCCTGGCCTATCTGAATGAGCAGTATGATGATGCGCTGCGCCGGCTGGCGCAGTTCGTCGAGCAGCACCCTGAGTCCCCGTTCGCCGGGAACGCCTATTACTGGGCCGGCGAGTCATTGGTGGCGCTTGGGCATCTTGATGAAGCGGAAACGATGTTTGTAACCGTGGTGGAGCAATTCCCGCAGAGCTATCGCGCTGCCGGCGCCGAGGCGCAACTCGATCTTCTGGAGCTCCGACGGCGCGATGCGTATTTCCGTCGCTTGCTGCGCTGGAGCCACGAAGAGCAACTCGACCTGATCGAAGAGCTGGACCGGCGCGACCGCGCTCTTGACGAGGCGGTAGCGGAGTATCGTCGCAAGCTCTTTGAACAGGCGCCGGCCGAGTATCGTGCGCAGTTACTCGAGCTCGAGCAGAAGCGCCGCTCCCTCGATCAACGGTTACAGCGGCGGGAGGAGCAGATCAAAGAGCTCGAACAGGAAGTGTTTGAGCTGCGCGATGCCCGGGCCGCGCCGGAAACCACGGTTCGAGCCTACCGGCGCAGGTTCGATGCGCTCGAGATCAAAGCCGAGGCGCTCGAGCTTCAGCGCCGCATTCTCGAAGAGCTGCTCGACGACAATCCCGACCTCAGCGACGAGGACGGAGACTCGGAGGCCGACGTGTGAGATTCGCCCACACTACAGCCAATCGCGTTCGCGTTGCGATTGCGGTCGGTATCACCGCCGCGGTTTTCACTCTCGCACCGGCCGGAACGCTCGGCAGCCTCAGTGCCGAGCCTGCGCGCCGTGTGGAAGAGAGCCTCGAGCGCGGCCGGATCCGTATCGCGGTATACGCCGAACGCGGTGATTTCATGCTGTGGTATCGGGATGCCGATGACCAATGGGCGCCGCTACTCTTTCCCGGTGAACCGGCCGCGGCGGTCAGTACCGTGCGCGACGGCAGTCGCAACATCATCGCCGGCCGCTCGAACCGCCTGCAGCTCGATCTTACCGAACGAAGGGACAACACCATCTTCCAGCGCTTCAAAGGTCCGGAACTGCAACTCGAGCGTGTGTTCACGCCGCTCCGCTCGCGCGGCGCGAATAAGAGCGACAGCGTGCTGATCGAGTACCGGCTTCACAACAGGTCGCAGCAGATGCGTGAGCTCGGCCTGCGCGTTCTGCTTGATACGCAGTTCGGGGAGACCGCTCCCAGAAACGAAGGCCATTTTCGTCTCGACGGTACCGAGCGGGTGCGGCACGAACGCGATCTGTTTCCCGAACCTGAAAGCGTCCGCTTCTGGTTTTCGCGCGACGCCGATAATCCCGAGGTTGCGCTCCAACAGACCTTGATCGGCGAGGGCATTACCACCCCCGACCGGGTTGTATTTGCGAACTGGCGGCG
>PUNW01000173.1 GCA_003552665.1 Spirochaetaceae bacterium
GCATTCGCCGGATAAGCTCGGTCATGTCGACATACTCATTGCGCATGCCGAGATATTCTTTGTAGAAGCTCTCGGTGGGATAACACCCGGCAATACCCATCGAGACTCCGCCGAGTGACAGATAGCTCTTTCCGCGCATCGCGGCCACGGCCAAGCCCGCGCGCACGAACTGCAGAATCTTCTCAGCGACATCTTCCGGCACACTGTTGTCGCCGGCATCCTGCACCTCGCGGCCGTAGATCCCGAACGCCGGGACGCCCTTTTGGCTATGTGCGGCCAGAACCGCCGCCAGGTACACCGCCCCGGGGCGTTCGGCGCCGTTGAATCCCCACACGGCTTTGGGGATAAGTGGCGTCATGTCCATCGTCTCCGAGCCGTAACACCAGCACGGTGTAACGCTCAGCGAGACCCCTACGTTCTCGCTCTCGAACTTCTCAGCGCATTGCGCCGCCTCCGCGGCGCCCCCGATGCAGCGGTCGGCAATCACGCACTGAACCTTGTGCCCGCTGGGGTGACGCAGCCGCCCTTCGATCAGCTCGGCCGCGGCTTTCGCAAGCGCCATCGTCTTGCCCTCGAGACTCTCGCGCACACCGCCCCGGCGACCATCGATAACCGGCCGAATGCCGACCTTGGGGATCAGGCCGTGCAAACGCTTGACGGGCTCGCTTACAGGGAAATCTTGTTTCACACTCATGACGCCTCCTTGTGCTTACCATTCGTCGGCAGCATCGCAACAACCCGGCTTGCTATACCGCCGTTGGAAATTATCACCACCCACCAGCCCGTCACGGAACTTCGGTACACCGTGATCAACAACCGTGGGGTAGTTGACTCAGGCTTCGCATAGCCCTGTTAAAACGGAAACAGCAGCTTCTCATTCTGGGGCTCGTACATGTTCGACTTTCGAATGAGTCGTGAGCCTGTATCAATGAACGGCTCAACTCGTTGACCTGCCATCACCCTCTGAAGCGTCTGGATCGCCAGATAGCCCATGTTAAAGGGTTTCTGAACCACAAGCGCCTGAATCACACCTTGCTCCAGAAAGGAGATCTCTTCCTTCGAGTGGTCAAAGCCTACAAGTTTGACCTCACCGGAGCGCCCCATATCGCGAATCGCACGTCCGGTGCCCACTGTCGTGTTTTCGTTGAGAGCAACGATACCTCCCAGGTCTGTATGCTCCATCATAAGGTGCACGGCTATTTCGTACGCCCGGTCCGGGTTATTCTCGGCAAAATACGTGCCGAGAATCCGGAACTCGCCCGACTCGGTCAGGCCCCCGCGGGCACCGCGTTCCCGGTCAATCGCTGTAGCCACACCGTGAATATGGCTGATAATCGCCACCGGCTTATCAGGGGCAACGAGTTCCGCCATCGCGCGACCGGCCTTCTCTCCGGCCCGCAGGTTGTCGGTAGCAACGAAGCTTGCCGACGCATCTCCGGCGACCGCACTGTCGATCGTCACAAGCGCTATACCGCGGTTGCGCGCCTCGCTCGCCAGTGGTGCCAGCGCTTCATAGTCCGAAGCAGCCAATATCACGCCTGCCGGTTTCTGCGCGACTACCGCGGCCAGGATCTCAACTTGCTGCTCAATATCTCGCTCGCGCGGCGGGCCGACGATAATGGGGTCGATGCCGTACTCTTGAGATGCGGCCCTCAGGCCCAGACGGACAATCTCCCAGAACTCCATCTCTTCGTCCGGAGCTTCGTCGGCACCCACCGACTTCAGGACGACCATTATCTTCCGCTCACCGTCCTCTCTAGCAGCGAGCGCAAACCAGAAGCCCGATGCTACAGCGAGGACGATTACTGCGGAAATCATCACGCGGCGAATGAGACGGTTAGCAATCATACTCACGGTTCTCCCCCAAAAGATTAACAGGACCATCACTGGGCCGGATCGTCGCTGTGCATGACCGGTTGCCGAACAGCGACAGTGGTACCCGAACCGACCTCAGCTTCGTAGGCCAGCCCGAATTGCCGGCCGAAGTACAGCTGAATTCGTTCCTGAACGTTACGCACCCCAACCCCGCTGCCGTTGCGGCCACGCCGCGGGAGGTCGTCCATAGCTTTCGACAGTAGCCCGGCGACCAACTCTTCGGACATTCCGCTCCCGTTATCCGAGACGGTGAACACCAAGTCATCGTCGGCAAACGCCCGGATAACAACCTTGCCTTTTCCGTAGCGGGTTCGCAGACCATGATAGATCGCGTTTTCGACCAGCGGTTGCAGTACCACCTTCAACGTCTTCAATCGGCGCACGTCTTCGGCAACTTCAATTGAGTAGTCGAGACGATCCGCATAGCGCATTTGCTGGATGCGCAAATAGTTGGTCACGTGTTCGATCTCATTCGCGACCGTAACGAGCTCCTCACCTTGGCTGATGCTCAACCGCAGCAGTCGTCCAAGAGCCGATGTCATGGTAATCACGTTATCGTACTGCCGCCCCTCAGCCATCCAGATAATGGAGTCCAGCGTGTTGTACATGAAGTGTGGGGTTATCTGATTCTGCAACGCCCGTAGCTCGCTCCTCCTTTTTTCGTCCTGCTTTTCGGCATTTGATTTCATTAATGCCTTGATTTCGGAAATCATGATGTTGAAGTCTCGACCGAGATCGGCAACCTCTGTTCGCCCCGGTACTTCGACCTGAATATCGAAATCGCCCCGCTCCACCGATTTCATCGACTCGCGCAGCATCTGAATAGGTTTCGAGATGCGCACCGACAATCTCAACGAAAGCAAGATTACGAGCAAGAAGCACAGTATACCGAACAGGACGAAGTAGACTTGAATCTCCCGTGCCGGAGTAATCAGCTCGTCAACGTAGTTGACACCTACGATCTTCCAGTTAGTATCGCTTTCAGCGTCGACAGTGTAGAGTCGATCTTCACCCCGGACCTGGGCCGTAAACGAACCGCTGCCATGACTAAGCACGTCGCCGATGCGCTCATGCCGCAGGTTGCTGTAGATCAGCTGCTGTTGCGGGTGGTACACCAGATCACCGTTCTGGCCTACGATGAACACATATCCTCGCTCACCAAGCTCAATTGCGCTCGCAAGCTCTTCGATAACCCGGAAGTTCAGATCAACAAGAAGCATACCAAGCAGCTCATTATCGGCGTGTTCTCGAATCTCACGGCTCAATGTGATGACCCATTGGTATCTATCGGCGACCACGTTCTGCACGTGGGAACCGGAAATGACAGCGCCGCCCTCTTCAGCCTGCGCCGCTCTGAACCATTTCTGATCGGTCAGCGACGCGTATGTGTTCAAGCGCATACCGGGATCGTGAAACAGCGCCCTATCGGGCGTCCCGTAGACCATGAGTAGCGAGATATCATCGCGCGTCTGCGATATGGACGCCAGCAGTGACGCCGCCGAATCAGCGTAGCGAAGCGCATTCTCGCTCCCGGGATCATTCACGTTCCGCAGGTACCCCCGTACATTTTCATCACGATGAATGACCTCGGCAATGCTCTCCATGTTGGCGATGTACGTATCGATGCTCGTGCGCACCTGCGAAACGAGCGCACCTGTATACCCATGGGCTGTAGAGATGATCGCCCTTCGTGCCACGGTGTACGAGGTGAGGCCCATGAACACGATCGCGATGACGACCATTACCAGCAGGGCAAGCGTAATAGAGCCTTGAATGCTGCGAAGCTTGAGTGCCGACGCAATACGGTCGACCACCGAGACGCTTGAACCCTTCACTTCTCTCTTCCTGGTCGTATAAACTACCTGTCGATCGCAACCGAGTATACGTCTGTGCGATTTGGATTACACCAAGGGCCCACCAATCAGCCGGTGAGCCCCCTAATCCAATCAAAAAGCCTGAGCGCCGTTGCGTCTCATCAGTCGTACAGCAGCCCCACGAGGTCGGCGTCGTCCATGTTCTCGTGCGTATAGAAGCGCGCGCCGGTGTCGACGTCGGCCACCGACTCACCCTGATAGGCGGCGAAGGCCAGCTTCACAGCCTGGAACCCGATGGAGTATGGATCCTGCGTCACCGAGCCGAGGAAGTACTGGTTGCGGACCGCGTCCTTCTGCGCACGCCCGGCATCGAAGCCGATCGCGATCAACCCCGGGTAATCCGACGGCAGCGCTGCTCCATCATCGCTGGCCGAGAGCAACCCGCGCACGGTGCCTTCGTTGCTCATGAAGATACCGCGGATGTTCTGATCACGCACGCGGCCCAACACCGCTGACGCCGCAGCGGTGGTATCGGTTGCATCAGCCGAAGCCGGAACCACCATCTCGATGATCACCCGGTCGCCGCGGGTTGGATTGTGAGCTTCGACGAACGCCGGGTTGCCGGTGACGCGAATGTGATCGGCGGTGAGCGGCGTACGGTCGACGATCAGATCGACCATCGTGTCGCGGAAGCCGCGACCGCGGCTCAAGAGCGACTCGCCGCGCGCGTCCTGGTTGAGCACCACGATGCGCACCGGGTTGCGCGAGGTTGCTTCACGGATTTCCGACTCGAGCGCCTCGAACATCCTCTCGGCTGCCAGTCCTGCCGCGGCGAAGTTGTCGGTCGAAGCGTTGGCGTAGATAACCCCCGGAGGAGCTTCCGGAACGCCGGAGTCAAATCCGATCACCGGGATGTTCTGGCCGCCGAGCGAGGTCAGCTGATCCATCACCGCATTAGTGTCGAGTGCGGCCAGCGCCAGCGCTACCGGCCCGCGCGCAATCGCGCTGTTGAGCATCTCAACTTGGATGTGTACGTCGCTCTCGGAAGGAGGTCCCTCGAAAGTCATTTCGACTCCAACTTCCTCAGCCGCATCGGCGGCGCCAAGCCTTACCTGCTGCCAGAAGTCATGCTGCTCGCCTTTGGAGACAACGGCGATATACGGTCGCTCCTCACGCTCAGCCCGCCCACCGGCGAATGCGGGAGCCGCCATCACGACTGCCAGCACCACCGCCACCAGAACCACCACCATTCGTTTGCGATCTTTCATTATGAAGACCTCCTACCTCTTTTCTCCCCGGGATCCCTTCCCGGGTTTCTTCTCCGCTTGTCTTCCGGAGAGCAAGCCGGGACTACCCGGTGGTTTCCTCGCCGGAACTCTCCTGTCTCTTGAGTAGCTCATGGAACTCACGCTCAGCGGCCCGCTCCTCAGCCTGGATGCGGGCGGCCTCGCGCTTCTCTTCCGCCTTCATGCGTTGGAAAGTAACCTTGAGCTCCGCCTTGAGGCTTGTGATCTCGGCCCGCAGCGCGGCGGCTTGTTCGCCGCTCAGCGTGCTGCGCTCGGTCGCGAGCCGCGCCTTCAGGGCGCGAATCTTGTCGATCATCGCGGCCTTGTAGAGGTCGGCGGCGGTCTGAATCTTGACCTCCGAGACCTTCTTGTTGCGATAGATGTCGAGCAGTACTGCACCGATCACGACTACGCCGGTAAAGAAGGTCTGGTAGTGCGCCTGCAGGTCCATCGCCGGAAGCCCGCTGCGCAGCAC
>PUNW01000121.1 GCA_003552665.1 Spirochaetaceae bacterium
CCAAATGAGTCAAAAAAACTCACCGCTGCTGAGGCATTTCGTGGCTGATTCCTTTTGACACAGCACGACTCGATCAGCTGACCGGGCTGACGCAGAGTGATCCGCGTGTTATAGTGCCGCGCATGATGAAGGCTGAGGAACGAGTGAAGCGTCTGCGTGAGAAGATGCGGAGTCATGGGCTGGATGGCTATATCGTCTACGGGACCGACCCGCACCAGAGCGAGTACATTCCGGCGCATTGGCAGCAGCGCCATTGGCTCACCGGCTTTCACGGCTCGGCAGGGACTGCGCTGGTGACCGGCGACGAGGCTGCGCTCTGGACCGACTCACGCTACTACCTCGAAGCCGAACAGGCACTCGCAGGAACGCCGTTTCGGCTGCAACGCGCTGACGAGCCGGATACCCCCAGCCTGCCTGACTATCTTGCCGAGCACCTTCCCGAGGGCGCGCGTGTGGGCTGCGCCGCCGAGACGCTTGCGCTCCGGGAAGACCGCCGCCTGCGTGCCGCGCTCGAACCGCACGGCATCAGCTTCACGCCGGGTGAGGATCTGGTGGCCGCCATATGGAGCGAACGTCCGCCTCTGCCGGCCGACGCAGCTTTCGAGGTCTCGGTCGCGCGCACCGGCCTCGACCGGAGCGCCAGGCTGACCCAGGTGCGGCAAGCGATCGAGCGTCACCGGGCTGACGCGCTTCTGGTCACCGCGCTCGACGATGTCGCCTGGACCCTCAACCTGCGCGGCGCCGACATTCCACACAATCCGGTAGTCTTCGCGTATCTGCTTCTGGAACGCACAAGCGCACGGCTCTTCATCGATCCGCGGAAGCTCGACCCGACGCTGCGCGAGCGTCTGCGTGAAGCCGGCGTCGATAGCTGCGCCTACGAAGAAATCGACGGCGCGCTTCGCTCACTCCCGGAGCACAGCACGCTGATGGCGGACCCGGCCGGCATCAATATGCGCCTGGTGCAGGCCTTGCCGCAGACAGTCAAACTGGTGGAGGAGCCTTCGCCGGTAGCACGGCTCAAAGCGGTCAAGAACAGCCGCGAGCTTACCGAGCTCAGCACCTGTCTCCGCAAGGACGGCGCGGCGATGGTGCAGTTTCTGCATTGGCTGGCGAGCACCTGGCCGCACGAAGCGGTGACCGAACGGCGCGCCGCCGCCCGGCTGTTTGAGCTTCGCTCAGCCCAGCCGGAGTTCATGGGCAACAGCTTTGAGCCGATCTCGGCCTACGGCGAGCACGGCGCTATCGTCCACTACCGCACCAGCGAGGCCACCGACCGGCGCCTCGAGGCCGGAGGACTCTACCTGATCGACTCCGGCGGTCAGTACCTCGACGGAACCACCGACATCACGAGAACGGTGGCGATCGGAGAGCCGGACGATCGCATGCGTACCGATTACACGCTCGTGCTGCAGGCGCATATCGCGCTGGCGACCACGCCGTTCGTGTACGGCACCACCGGCACGCAGCTGGACGCGCTCACGCGCGCGGTGCTCTGGCGTCACTATCGCAACTACGGGCACGGTACCGGACACGGCATCGGCTTCTTCCTCAACGTGCACGAGGGCCCGCAGCGCATGTCGACCAGATGGAACTCCGTGCGGCTCGAACCGGGGATGGTGATGTCGAACGAGCCGGGCGTTTACCGCTCGGGCGCGTACGGGATCAGAATCGAGAACATGGTGGCGGTAGCCGCCGACCGGGAGAACGCCTTCGGTTCGTTCCTGCGGCTGGAGACGCTTACCCTGTGTCCGCTGGACCGAACCTTGATCGAGGTTGCGATGCTCAGCGCACATGAGCGGGAGTGGGTGAACCGCTACCATCTGCGGGTCTACCAGGCGCTCGAACCACATCTGGACACTGCGGCGCGCGTGTGGCTATCGGAACAAACCGCAGCGCTATGATGCATATCAATACATGAGGGCCAATTTGTGACTGTCACAACCGTCAATTCCCTCGATTATATCGCTAATCTTTTATCGATTTTTGTCAAATACCCCTTGCGTGCGCCGGGGATAGGGCTTATAGTGGGGACTCAAGCGGCGAGAGTTGGCAATTTGGCCGTTAATCCGGTAGTCCGGGTCCAGGGAATGACGTGAACGCGGATAGTGTACAGCGGCGTATCGGGCTTCTGTTTGCCGCCTCCGGGTCAGTCTTCGCCATCATCAATGGAGCGCTCGTGGCCGAGGTGATGGAAGACAACTCTATTCTTGCGGTCGTCACGCATCCGCGCCTCCTGCGCGTCATCGGTACAAGCGCCGGTTTCTTCCTCACCGGGGTCGTCTGCACCCGAGCCACCCAGGCGCTGCAGATCGGTATCCTCGTCGCCCTCGGCCTTACGAGCAATCTCGTCTTCCGCGGCCACGCGTTCTTCGGAATAGGCCTGATGCTGATGGCCGTCATCCTCGCCTACAAGTACGGCTATCTCGAAACCTACCTCAAGACCAAGCTCACGGTGCTGGCGCTCGCGGCGTTTGCCGCCGCCGTGCTGTCTTCGGGCACGCCCTCAACGACGGTGGTCCTCGGAGCCCTGAACTCGGTTGGGCTTATGGTGCTGTTCATCGCGGTGATTGGGCTTGCCTTCGACGAGGATCTGCGCAGGCTCAGCCGCTACAACGCCGAGCTGCGCCGCGAGCTGAAGAAATCGGAGCAGGCCGTGAAGATCGCCCAGCACACCGGCGGGCTGGTCCACAACCTGCGCAATGACCTCGGACTGATTTACGCCAGCCTTCAGGTGGCGCGTCTCACAGCCGACGACACCGCCCACCTCGACGAAATCGAGTCCAAGCTCGAACGGCTCTCGGGCCGGGTCGACCGCATCATGTACGCCACCAAGTGTTCCGAGATCCAGGAGCCGCAGAATATCGATCTCGATCACCTGCTCGCCTCGGTGGTGGAAGGCTTCCAGGTGGAACGGGACTTTCGCCGCCGCGTCAAAGTCAACTTTCAGTTCAACGGCAACGTCTTCATTCGCGCCGTCCCGTCGGACCTGAGCCAGATGTTCGAGAACCTGATCAGAAACGCCTACGAAGCGATCAAGGCGCACGAGGAAGCGCTGACCGAGCGCGGCCAGTTGGGCCGCATATCGGTACGCACCGAGATGCAGGAGGGTGTGGTGCTCGCCACAATCAGCGACAACGGCATCGGGATGGAAGACACCTCGATATCTTCGTTCCGCGTCGGCCGCACCACCAAAGAACAGGGCAACGGCTACGGCATGGTCTATGTGATCGACACCATCGAGCAGTATGACGGGTCAATCGAGCTTACCAGCACTCCCGGCGTCGGCAGTTCGGTGCGCCTGAGCTTCGGCCGCTCGGTGACTATTCCGTGTGATGCTGCCCAGACCGTTCAAGAAACCCGGTGACCATCTCGGTCTTGGTATCTTTCAGACAGCGCGACAGTGAGACTTTGTAGAGATGCGGATTGATGATCCGCTTGTAGGTATCGTCGAACCGGTCGAGCTCTTCCTGCGCGTGTGCCTGTATCTCAGGCAAGCTCGGTGCCGAGCCTACCCGCCTGCCTGCTTTCATCTTGCAGCTCAACAGCGGGCGGTGTGATTTCGGCAGCTTCATCGTGAACCAGCACGAGTCTATCTGCGGATGGTAGAAGACCAATTGACCGCTATCCGGGATCTCCTCGTGCTCGAACGCGATGAGATCGGCAAGCGGCTGCCCGCCGCCGTCGTAGAACCGGTGGACCTGCTTGACGCCCGGATTGGTGGTTTTGCCGGGATGCTCGGAGAGCTTCATGGTGGCGCGTAGCTCACCGTCGTACTGCTTGGCGGCCAGCTTGTAGACGCCGGTCAGCGAGGAATCTGTGCCTCCGGTGACCAGGTTTGTGCCTACCCCCCAGAGATCAACCGGCACGTTGCGCGAGACGAGCTGGTCGATGATCTCCTCGGTGAGCTCGTTCGAAACCGCGATCTTAGCATCGTGCAGCCCGGCGCGGTCAAGCTCCTCACGCGCCTTGCGGCTGAGATACTCGATATCGCCGCTGTCGATCCTGATCCCGAAGCTGTGCCCCGCCGCCTGCAGCTGTTTGCCGACCTTGATGGCGTTCGGCAGCCCGCTGTTGAGCGTGTCGTAGGTGTCGATCAGGAGAATGGTGCGTTCGGGATAGAGCGCCGCGTACTTCTCGAACGCCTCGAGCTCGTCGTCGAAGGCCATCACCCAGGAGTGGGCCATCGTCCCGCTGACCGGGATTCCGAACAAGCGGCCCGCAAGCGTGTTGGAGGTGGCAACCGCGCCCCCGATGAACGCCGCCCGGCTTGCGGCAAGCGCCCCATCGCGGCCCTGCGCGCGGCGCAATCCGAACTCCACGATGCGTCCCTCATGAGCGGCGCTCTTGACGCGCGCGGCTTTGGTTGCAATCAGCGTCTGGAAATTGATGGTATTGAGCACCATGCCCTCGATGATCTGCGCCTCTATTATGTTGGTATGCACTCGCAGCAGCGGCTCCTGAGGGAAGACGACGCTGCCTTCGTCCATCGCATAGAGGTCGCCGGTGAAGCTGAACTCACGCAGATACTCGAGAAACTCCGGCTTGAACGTGCCGAGGCTTTCCAGATAGGCGATGTCCTCGTCGTTGAAGTGTAGGTCCTCGAGCTGGTCCACCAGGTCGCCCAAGCCTGCGAACACCGAGAGGCTGCCTTTGAACGGCGGGCGCCGGAAGAACATATCGAACACCGCCTGCTGATCCATCTCGTGCAGGAAATATCCCTGAGCCATGGTAAGCTCATACAGGTCGGTAAACAGCGCCGAGGCCCGGGCGCGAGGGTACGCGCGGGCGTAGTCGGGGGCTCCCATAGCTCAGAGCTCCGCCGACGGGGTTATAGTCGCGCCGTTGGCGCGCATGGTATCGAGCGCTCTCTCCACGCTTCCGGCAGGCTGGTCCACTCCGCGCACCGCGTCCTCGATTACGGTCACCTCATAGCCGAGACGCAGCGCGTCGGTGACCGAGTAGAAGACGCAGACGTCTGTAGCGATCCCGCAGATGTAAAGATGTGTCACCTGAAGGTCGCGCAGATAGCCGTCGAGGCCGGTCGGAGTTTTATGATCGTTCTCGAAGAATGCCGAGTACGAATCCAGGCCCGAGTGCGTGCCTTTGTGCAGCACCAGCTGCACCGGTTTCTGATCAAGGCTCGCGTGGAACTTTGCTCCCTTGGTGCCCTGAATACAATGATCCGGCCAGAGCAGTTGCTCACCGTACGAAACCGACACGGTGTCGAACGGCTGCTTCCCGGGGTGATTGGAAGCGAACGAGATGTGGTCAGGCGGATGCCAATCCTTCGTTGCAACGACAAGCGGGAAGCCCGGCGACAGCTCGTTGATCACCTCGGCGATGCGGTCGCCCTCCTCCACCGCCAGACTGCCGCCCGGGCAGAAGTCATTCTGAAGGTCGATAATCAGGAGAGCCTCGTTTCCGGCCCGTTCATTCGA
>PUNW01000219.1 GCA_003552665.1 Spirochaetaceae bacterium
ATGTGGTCTTCATGGAACACCTCGTACAACGTGGGAGGCATCTCGAGGTGCAATGCCTTGCCGATCGCCACGGCACGGTGAGCACCTTTGGGGTGCGCGACTGCTCGGCGCAGCGGCGCAATCAGAAGATCATCGAAGAGACGCCTCCACCCGAGTTCAGCGCCGACTATATCGCACGCATGGAGGCAGCCGCAGGACGGCTCATCCAGGCCGCCGAGTACGAGAGCGCAGGAACAGTTGAGTTTCTCTACGACCTCGACACTGAAGAGTTCTACTTCATGGAGGTCAACACGCGCCTGCAGGTCGAGCATCCGATTACCGAGCAGCTCTACGCCGTCGATCTTGTCAAAGGCCAGATCGACGTTGCGTTCGGGGAGAGCATCGAGGCACTCGGCAAAGCCGAACCGCGCGGGCATGTCATGGAGGTACGGCTCAACGCCGAGGATCCCGACCGCGACTTTACGCCCGCCCCCGGACGGGTGGAGCGCTACATCATCCCCGCCGGCCCCGGAGTTCGGGTTGACTCCGGCATCGAGCACGGCAGCGTCATTCCGAGCGAGTTCGACTCAATGGTCGCCAAGATTATCGCGGCGGGCCCCACGCGCCAAGAAGCTATCGCCCGCCTGAAGCGCGCGCTCAAGGAGCTTCGCATCAAGATTGAGCGAGGCACAACCAACCGCTCGTTCCTGCTCGAGCTGCTGGCTACCCCGGAGGTCGCCGACGGCGGCGTAAGCACGCGCTTCGTGGAGCAGTGGTTGGCCGACGGGCGCCGGCCGGCACCGCGCGAGCAGTATCAGGTTGCACTCGTCGCAGCCGCGATCGATCAGTACCTGACCGAGTATCGTGCCGGGCTCGCGAACTTCAACCAACAGCTCTCCACCAGCGGATACCCGCGCGACGTGGGTGATGTCAAGGGAATCGTATGCGCGCTCAGCGCCGAAGGACGATCGTACCAGTTCCTGGTGAAGGCGCTGACCAACGATCATTATCACCTCCAGGTAGACGGCCGGGAGCTCACCGCACAGTACACCGAACGCGACCAGGAGTCGTTGCTGGTGTACGGCAACCGTCGCTATCGCATCCAGCACGTCGACCGCGGTGACGCCCTGCAGTGTGAGGTTGACGGTGTTCCCTACCCGGTTGGAATCGAGGCCGGCGGTGCGGTGAAAGCGCCTTCCCCGTCCCTGGTGCTCTCGATCGCGGTTGAGCCCGGACAGGCCGTCGAGAAGGGTGAGATACTGCTCTCGCTCGAGGCGATGAAGATGGAGATGGTGGTGGAAGCCCCCGAGGCCGGCCTCGTCAAAGAGGTGCTGGTACGCAGAGGTGAGCAGGTAGCCGCAGGACAGTCGCTCGTCCAGCTCGAAGCCGGGGATGAGCAGGTTGCACCGAGCGAGGAGACTCCCGCAATCGAGTTCGCCCAGGAGTTCCCCGATACCGGCCGGGCAGCATGGGACACGCTCGCATACGAGTATCGCGCGATGTTCCTGGGATATGACCACCACAGCGACGTCATTGCGCTGTTCAGCTCGATGAAGCAACGCTGTGAGCAAGAACCGGCGCTGCGCTCGCTGTTCGTGGATTGCCTTCTCGAGGGCGTTACGATCTTTGCGGGAATTGAGCGCCTTTTCGCCGATACAACCGTGGAAGCGGAAGGGTTTGCGCGGCCGGCAACCTTTCGAGAGCTGCTTGTGCACTACTTCAAGCGCACCGTCGAGCGCGACAAAGGACTCCCGGAGGAGTTCCTCGCCGTGCTCAGGGAAGCGCTATCCTGGTACGGACTGCATGAAGGCAGTGACGAAGACCGGCTGCGCGGCGCCCTGATGCGCATGTACCGCTCGCATGCCGACCTCAGGCTCAAGCGCGACCTGCTGCAGTATTCGCTGTTCGAGCTTGAGAGGTTGCTGCCGCCCGAGCAGGCGCCCCAGCATCTCGCCGACGCGCTCGACCATATCACGTATCTGTCGCAGTCCGAGGCTCCGAACCTCGCCGACGCGGCAATTCACGCGCGCTACCATTTCGTCGACCGCGTACAGCTCGAAACGCTGCGCGAGGAGAAACGCGACACGGTCCCTCGCGCGATCGATCTCGTCTCCGGCAGGCGCGGCGAGCACAAGCCCTTTACCAAACAGCAGGTCCTCCGGAACCTGGTCGATACCGGTTACAACGTGGTTGCCGGGCTTGTGGAGGAGATCGTCGCCGATTCTCAGAGCACCCGGGCCGCGATCGCGATCGAGGTCCTGGCGCAGCGCTTTAATCGCGACCGCGAGTATCAGGACGGCCGGTGGGTACAGCCGGAGGCTGCTCCGGTCACGGTATTCCGCGCGGCATGCCGCACAAGTTCCTACGAGCCGGGGGAAGAGCGCGATGTGGTGTCGTACGTGGCGGTCACCGAGGAGCCGAACTACGACGCCGCCTATACGGCGTTCGCGGAGCTGCTCAGAGAAGATCACGACGCCGAAGGGGTCGAGCTCGAGGCGGTGCTGCTCGTCTGGCGTAAAACGCAAGACTCGGACAACGAGAACCTGATCGCCTACGCCCTTCGCAACCCGTTGCCGGTGAGCTTCCTGGCGCTCGGGTTGGTACCGCCGGACGGACGACGCTATTACCGCACGCTGCACTACGCGGTGGATGGAACCTGGTGTGAGGACCCTGACCGCCTATCGTTCGGCCCGATGAGCTATCGAGAGCTCCGCGTGTTTCGCCTTCGCCGGTTCGACCTGCAGATGCTCTACCAAAGCGAGTCGGTATACCTGGTCGGGGCTACCGCAAAGGAGAACTCTCGCGACGAGCGGCTCTTCGCGCTTGTACAGGTCCCCTCAACCCGCGTTGAGCTGGATGAGCACGGCAACATCGCGCGCATGGTGGCGCTCGAGAACGTACTGATGGAAGCGGTGTACGCAATGCGGGCCGAACAGGCCACCCGCAAGCGGCGGTTGCATTGGAACCGCATCTTCCTGCACGCCCGCACCGTAATGCAGGCTTCAATCGAGCAGGTGCGTGACTACGGAGGACGGCTGGCCGCACGCACATCCGACCTCGGCATCGAACAGTTGGTCGTATATTCGCGGCGTCCTCGCCCGAGCGACGGACGGCTCGAGCAGATCGAGCTCGTGTTCGAGAACATCTCCGGAACTAACTTCAGTTTGCGCGGCCGCGCTCCGTCCACCGAAGCACTTGCACCGATGGACGCGTATGTTGCCAAGGTCGTTCGGGCGCGGCAACGCGGCGCAATCTACCCGTATGAGATCATCAAGATGATGACCCGCACCGGTTACCCGGTGAAGGAGCCCTTCCCGCGCGGCGAGTTTGAGGAGTTCGACATCAGAATCGATCCAACTACCCAGTCGCAGCAGATCATCTCGGTCAAGTCGCGCGCCTACGGCCAGAACGAGTCGAGCATTGTGTTCGGTATCATCACCAACTACCTCCCCACGCATCCCGACGGCGTACGGCGAGTCATGATTCTCTCCGACCCAACCGGCGATATGGGGTCGCTCGCAGAGCCGGAGTGCCGGCGAATAAACGCCGCGCTTGATCTGGCCCAGGAACGCAGGCTTCCGGTCGAGTGGGTGCCGATCTCGGCGGGCGCACGCATCGACATGGAAAGCGGCACCGAGAATCTGGACTGGACGGCGGCGACGCTGCGCAGAATCATCCAGTTCACGCAGAGCGGCGGCGAGATCAACGTTATTGTGTCCGGCATCAACGTCGGCGCTCAGTCGTACTGGAACGCCGAAGCGACGATGCTGATGCATACGCGCGGCCTTCTTATCATGACCGAGGACGCGGCGATGCTTCTGACCGGGAAGAAGGCGCTGGACTTCTCCGGAAGCGTTTCAGCCGAGAACAATGTTGCTATCGGCGGAGTGGAGCGCATCATGGGCCCGAACGGGCAGGCGCAAATACGGGTCAGGAATCTGTATGAGGCGTTCAACACGCTGTTCCTCCACTACCAGCTCACCTACGCTGGCGCCGGCGCCCCGTTTCCTCGCCCGGTCAAGACCGACGATCCCCCGGATCGCGATATCTGCGTGACCCCCTACCGTGACACGCTCGGACAGGGGTTCGCTACTATCGGCGATATCTTCAGCGCCGAGCTCAATCCGGAGCGCAAGAAGCCGTTCGAGATGCGCCAGGTGATGGCTGCGGTCAAGGACTCCGATCACCCGTACCTCGAACGCTGGCAAGAGCAACGCGACGCCGAGACCGCGATCGTGTGGCAGACCCGGCTCGGGGGCTACGCGGTAGGACTGATCGGGATCGAGAGCCGCTCCCTGTCGCGCATCGGCGAGATTCCGCATGACGGACCTGAGTCCTGGAGCGGGGGGACGCTGTTCCCGCAGTCATCGAAGAAGGTGGCCCGCGCCTTGAACGCCTTCAGCGCGCGCTTGCCGGTGGTGATCCTCGCCAATCTGTCCGGCTTCGACGGGTCGCCCGAGAGCCTGCGCAAGCTGCAGCTTGAGTTTGGAGCCGAGATCGGCCGCGCGGTGGTGAACTTTCAAGGGCCGGTCGTGTTTCTGGTAACCGCCCGCTATCACGGCGGGGCCTACGTCGTCTTCTCCAAGTCGCTGTCCAGCTCGCTGCATGCGGTAGCAATTGAAGGCGCCTATGCTTCGGTGATCGGCGGTGCGCCGGCGGCTGCGGTAGTGTTCCCGAGGCAGGTCCTGAAGGAAACCCAGGCCGACGAACGCGTCAAAGAAGCACAGCAGCGGCTCAAGGAGGACCCGAGCTTCGGTCAGGTTGAGTTCGACGAGCTGTTTCAGCGCATACATCAGGAGAAGCAGGCCGAGCTGGCCGCGCATTTCGATCGGGTGCACTCCGTGGAACGGGCCAAGACCGTCGGGTCAATCGATGAGATCATCTCCCCAGCCGCGATGCGCCCGTATCTGATCAACCGAATCGAGCGCGGAATGGACGTACGCTGAAGATCGCCCGTGTTGCGTCCTCGGCCTCCGGAGCCCCGGAGGTCGGGCGTCGCGCCGGGTCCCGCGCGCACGCCGCGGCATCGGCGACCATGTTGCGGAAGTAGCCGGTCTCACTGAAGGGGTTTTCGCGCACCAGCCGCAGCGAACGATATCCCTCGTAATATGGACTCGCTGCGCTCTCCCATTCCTGATAGAGGCCGTTACCAAGCTTGATCTCACCATGCTCGCAGCTCACCGTCAGCTCGAACACCAGATGATCGCGCCCGCCGCCGATCTCAACCATCAGCGGCACCTCCCCGGCACGCGCGCTCACCCAGGCGCTTTCGCCGCCACGCCGGAGGTCTCCGTTCACTCGCCGGACGCCGTTGAGCGGTGCGCCGAGCACAAAGCCGGCGATATCGAGCAGATGCGTACCGTCATGCCACAGCATCGACCATAACGAACGAGTGCGCCCGAAATACAAGCGCGCCGCAGCCGCGCGCGGCTCGCCGTAGCG
>PUNW01000156.1 GCA_003552665.1 Spirochaetaceae bacterium
GGTTGCGGTGTTGACGGTCATCCTGACGCTGCTTCTGGTGAACGTCCTCTACAGCACGATCAAGAAACGCCGCACGATGTACGGCTAGAAGGGAGGATGTAACGATGAAACAGCACAGATCACTTGAACAGATTCATCGCGCAATGCGGACCCGCCGGATCGTGCGGCGGACGGCGCTCGCGCTCGTCATTTACGCGCTCGGCATTCTCTACTTCTTCCCGGTGCTCTACATGTTCACATCGGCGTTCAAGACCGAGTTCCAGGCCGTCTACCCGACGTTCAACTTCACACCGACTCTCGAGACGCTGCAGCGGGTGCTCACCAACCCGAGCATCATTAATGCGTTGCGGAACTCCGTATTCCAGGTGGTCGCCGGCACCTTTTTCTGCCTTCTGTTGGGTGTACCGGCCGCTTTCCAGTTGGTGTTTGGGCATTTCAAGAAGTCGGGAAGCGCCGAGAAGCTTTTCGTCTGGTTTTTGGTGACGATTATTCTGCCTCCGGTGGCGATTCTGATACCGGTGTATACGTGGTTTCAGGAGTTCGGGCTGATTAACACGCGAGGCGGGTTGCTCATCCTGTATATCGGATTTCACACGCCGATCGTCATCTGGATGGTGTACTCGTTCTTTTCCGATCTTCCGCCGCAGCTCATGGAGGCCGCCGATATCGATGGTTGTGCACCGTGGCGCAAGCTGTGGAGTATCGGATTGCCGCTCGTTCGCCCCGGTGTCATCGCCGCCGGTCTGCTGGTGGCCGTCTTTATCTGGAACGAGTTCTTCCTGGCTTTTAACCTGACCGGTAACCGTGTGGCGACGCTGCCGGTATACCTTGCACGCTTTCGGGAGCAGCAGGGGTTATACGTGGCGCAGCTCTCGGCGGCTTCGACCGTGGCGGTACTGCCCCCGGTCGTTTTCGGATGGATGACGCAGAAAGCGCTCGTGCGTGGCTTGACCAAGGGCGCTGTGAAGGGCTGAATCGCAACCTTTGCAAACTGGAAAAACGAACTCGAAAGGCAGGTATACACACATGATCGCTGGAGTAATCGAGCAGCCGCGAAAGCTGTGCGTTTCGGAGGTGGAAGCTTCTCCCGTCGGCGACGGGGAGCTGCGCATTGAGATCAGGTCGTCCGGGATATGCGGAACCGATGTTCATATCTTCGGGGGGGACTATTTCGGGAGTTACCCGATCATCCCGGGGCACGAGTTCGCCGGTGTGGTGACCGAGGTCGGCGCCGGCGTGAGGCGCTTTCGGCCCGGCGACCGGGTGGCGATTGAGCCGAATGTCGCCTGCGATAACTGCAGCAGCTGTCTCAATAATCGGCAGAACTTCTGCGAGAACTGGAACGGGATCGGGGTGACACTCTCCGGCGGCATGGCACAGTATGCGGTCGTTCCCGAGAAAGCGGTCTTCGGAATCGACTCGATGCCGTTTGAAGTCGGTGCCTTTGTGGAACCGCTGGCGTGCGTGCTCCACGGGGTGGAACGTACCGCCCCCCGCCTCGGTGACCGGGTGCTCGTCATTGGCGCCGGCCCGATCGGTGTGCTTCTCACCAAGACACTTACGATCGGCGGTGCGAGCAATATCACTCAGGTAGACAGCAACCGTAATCGGCTCGAGATCGCCGCCGGCAACGGTGCCTCGGAAACACTGGACTCGCTCGACGCACTGGCGGCGGAGGCGTTCGATGTGGTTGTAGACGCCACCGGCGTCCCAGCGGTGATGGAACGGACGCTGGGATTCGCTCGCTACGGTGGGACGGTGCTGCTCTTCGGTGTGCCGCCTCAGGAAGGGCGGGTTACCTTCGAGGCGTTTCCGATCTTCCGAAAGGGGCTGACAATCCTCTCGAGCTTCACCTCGGTGCGCAACTCAATCCAGGCGGTGCGTTTGCTGGCCTCCGGCAGTATTGACGTGACACCGCTCATATCGCACCGGCTGTCCCTCGACGAGTTAGGAAAAGGGCTGGAGCTAATGGAAACCGGCGGGGATTCGGTGATGAAAGTGCAGATATTGCCGAATGGATAAGGCCGTCGACGCCGGCGCCTGGAGATGTGCCTGTAGAAGTGTTAGTCGGCCCGGCTGACGCCGCATGGGGCCGAGCGAGTCCGCGTGATGCAACAACGGCGCGGTGCGAGAATAGAATGAAGGAGTGGCGGGATGAGCATAGCAAAGCGGTTCGCAGGCCGCACGATAATGGTAACCGGCGCAGCCGGCAATATTGGGCTGACCACAGCCCTGAGGTTCGCCGAGGAAGGAGCGAGTGTGGCGCTTGTCGACCTCAAGCAGAAGGAACTCGACGACGCGGTCTCGAGGGTCATCACGCATGGAGTGACCGCAAGGGGGTATGTCTGCGATGTCACCGACCCCAGTGCCGTCCGGGAAACGGTAGAGGGGATCACCGGCGATTTCGGCCGCATCGATCTGCTTTTTAACAACGCCGGCTATCAGGGCTTGTTTCAGCCCGCGCACAACTATCCCGAGGACGACTTCGCGCGGGTGATCGACACCAACGTCAACGGACTATTCTACGTGCTGAAGGCGGTGGCCGAGCATATGGTAGCCGCCGGAGGCGGCGCAATTGTGAACAGCGCAAGTATGGCCGGTGTCGGAGGTCCGCCGAACATGGTTGCGTACGCGGCGTCAAAGTTCGCGGTGGTCGGCATTACCCAGACGGCATCAAAAGACCTAGCACCGCACAATATTCGCGTGAACGCAATCAGCCCCGCCTATATGGGTCCCGGCTACATGTGG
Source organism: Spirochaetaceae bacterium (assembly GCA_003552665.1). Taxonomy (GTDB): domain Bacteria; phylum Spirochaetota; class Spirochaetia; order DSM-27196; family SLAA01; genus B1Sed10-166. The sequence goes on from PUNW01000156.1 coordinate 2,749, forward strand.
GACAGGCAGGTGAACCTACAGGCGGAGGCCGGGACGCAGTACTTCTCCTCTGATCCGAAGAAGGTGGCCGAGGAGATGATTTCCGCGGTTCCGCTACGACGCGTGGGCAGTATCGATGAGATCCCCGGCGCAGTCGCCTTTCTTATGAGCGACGACGCCAGCTATATAACCGGGGTCAATATTCCGATTTCAGGTGGGATTCTATGAGCATTCTTGAACGATTTCGTCTTGACGGAGCTACCGCCCTCGTTACCGGTGGGGCGCAGGGAATCGGCAACGCGTTCGCGCACGCCCTCGCGGAGGCCGGCGCGAAGGTTGCGGTTGTTGACATTGACACGGAAGCTGCAGCGAACGCGGCGGGTGAACTGAGCGATGCAGGTTACGAAACAATTGCAATCGGTGCCGACGTGACCGACGAAGAGCAAGTCGCGGCCATGGTCCGTAAGGTTGTGGAGACCTGGGGCGTGCTTACCATCGCCGTAAACAACGCGGGCATTGGTGTCTGGAGCGACGGCATGGAGATGGAGTTCGAGCAATGGCGCTCGGTGCTGAAGCTCAATCTGGATGCGGTCTATCTGTGCTGTCGCGAAGAGGCGAAGGTCATGCGCGGTGCATCGTACGGAAAGATCATCAACACTGCGTCTATGTCCGCTCACATTTCCAATACCCCTCAGAAGCAGGTGGCGTACAACGCATCTAAGGCTGGGGTGCTGCACCTTACTCGCAGTCTCGCTGCCGAGTGGGCGCCGCACGGGATTCGGGTGAACAGCATCAGTCCCGGCTATACTAGAACGGCGCTCGTTGACCAGCTGCTTGAAACTCCGGAAGGCAAGTCAATGCTGCCGAACTGGCTCGATAAGATCCCGCTCGCCCGGATGGCGACGACTGACGATCTGCAGGGAGCGGTGTGCTACCTCGCGGCACCGGTTTCCGATTATATGACCGGTGCCGATCTGCTGATCGACGGTGGATACTGCTGTTGGTAGGTTCGCCCGCAGTCGGGTTCCATAAGCGGCGATCGCCCATGCCGCTCGGGAGCCTGCCGTGAGCAGTGGTGCCGTTTGCAACGGCTTCGACGTCCTCAGGCCGCGTGCGGGCTCGCGCCCCGTACGGCGCGCGAAAGATCACAACAAGGAGCGCATCCGATGAACAACAGAACGATGACCGGCGCCATCCTGCCGGGAAACAGCACCGTGGAGCTGAAGCAGTTCGATGTTCCTAAACCGGGACACGGTCAGGTCTTGCTGAAGATGAAGGCATCCACGATTTGCGGTAGCGACATCCGGGCGATTTACCGCGAGCATCTCGGTAAGGGGCCGGAGGCGTATCAAGGGGTGATCGCCGGACACGAGCCGTGCGGGCAAATCATCGAGGTCGGTCCCGGCCTCAAGCGTTTCTCCGAGGGCGACCGGGTGATCGTCTACCACATTTCCGGTTGCGGAGTCTGCTATGACTGCCGGCGCGGTTATATGATCAGCTGCACAAGCGAGCATCGGCAGGCGTACGGCTGGCAGCGCGACGGGGGCATGGCCGAGTACCTGCTTGCCGATGAGAAGGACCTTGTCCCGCTTCCCGCTGAGCTCTCGTATGTTGACGGCGCGCAAGTCGCCTGCGGATTCGGTACCTGCTACGAAGCGCTGGTGAAGATCGGCCTCTCCGGTAACGACCGGGTGCTCGTTATCGGGCTCGGTCCGGTCGGCATGGCTACGCTGATGCTTGCCCGTGCAATGGGCGCCCGCGAGCTCGTCGGTGTTGATGTGGTGCCGGAGCGGATCGAGGTCGTCGAGAGACTCGGCCTTGCCGACCGAGTTCATGCCTTCGACGAAAACCTCGCCGCGCGTCTCGCCGGCGGTACGGGCGGGGGCTTTGAGGCCGCGGTGGACTGTTCGGGTAATGACGGGGCGCGACAGCTCGCGATCCGGGCGACTGCGCCGTACGGCCGCATCGCGTTCGTAGGCGAGGGCGGTGAGGTCACCTTTCAGCCAAGCCCGGACATTATCCACGGTCAGAAGACGATCTACGGTTCGTGGGTAACCAGCACGTGGCTCATGGAGGAGCTCGTCGAGCGGCTCGTTTCGTGGGGAGTGCACCCCCATGACCTGGTGACCGACCGCTTTGCACTCACCGATGCGCAGGCCGCCTACGCAAAGATGGCCGCCGGCCGCTGTGGCAAGGTTGCGGTGGTCTTCGACGAGGAGCTTTAGCGACAGGAAGTGGTGCGAAGCTTGTTGCGCGCTTAGCTGAAACTCTTTGCCCTTAAACGATTAGGCGAACGCGAGCATCGCCCCGGAAGACAAGCACCGCTGCGGGAGGTCTAAAGACTACCGGCGCAACCACTTGAGCTCAATGCCTGCAACAAGCTTCGCACCACTAACTAAGGGTAGGAGGGACGGCCGCGGACCGGGGGCGGGCCCCCCCGACCCTACAAGATCCATTTACGGCGAATGTTGCGGAGGCTGACGGCGAACAGGAGCACGCAGAAGGCGAGGAGGGCGCTGTAGCTCGTCATTAGGGGCATTGCTCCGGCACCGCTTACGGCGTGGTGGAGCACATCCGCGCCGTAGGTGAGTGGTAAGGCATACGAAAGCGGTTGCAGCCACACCGGTAAGGCCGCCACCGGTATGAACAGCCCGCAGAGAAAGATCATTGGAAACC